>DASWRT010000088.1:0-4734 GCA_036403035.1 Allostellaceae bacterium
GGCTCGTACGGCTTCGAAAATGCGGTGCTCGGAAAGCTCTTCCGGGCGGCGAACAGCTTCTGGTCGGTCGGGCCGAGCCTGGGGCTGTCGCTGTTCGACGGCGGCTTGACCAACGCGCAGGTCGAGGCGGCGCACGCGGCCTATGACCAGACCGTCGCGAACTACCGCCAGGTGACGCTGACCGGTTTCCAGCAAGTCGAGGACCAACTCGCTACGCTGCGCATCCTGGAACGGCAGGCCGAGGTGCAGGCCCGCGCGGTTGCATTCGCGCGTGAGGCCGAGCGCCTCCAGCTCAACCAGTACCGCGCCGGCACGGTGCCCTACACCAGCGTCATCACCGCGCAGCAGACGGCGCTCAGCAACGAGGAAACGGCGCTCAGCGTCCTAGAGAGCCGGCTGGTCGCGAGCGTCTCGCTGGTCGAGGCGCTGGGCGGCGGATGGGACGCCTCCCAGTTGCCGAACGCCGCCGATCTGAATCGGGGCAACATCGTGCCTTTCGCCCATGTCGACGAGGCGTTCGGCCGCCGGCCGGAGCCTTCGGAGACGGCGCCGAGCCGACCTGGGGAATGAGCGCCGCGGCTTGGCGTCGGCAGGTGCGGCACGTTCGATTTCCGTGCGATGGAACTGCCGCGCATCCGTTCAGGTGCTTGATGGACGACGCTCCGGCGGGGTGAGCCGGTCGCGATCCATCACAGATGATGCGATTCCGCCGGTCCGACGGCGATTGCATCGGAACGCCACGGGGTACCGAGAGCAGCAGCGGTTCCGCGTGCCCGCCTCGGGTGGTTGAGGACGAAAGGGAGGATAAGTCGATGAGCCTGCGCGTCGTCGCCACGACACCGTTCGAGGGGCAGAAGCCCGGAACGTCCGGACTGCGCAAGAAGGTCTCCGTCTTCCGCCAGCCGAACTATGTCGAGAATTTCGTGCAGGCCATCTTCGACAGCCTCGAGGGCACTGCCGGCCAGCTTCTGGTGATCGGCGGCGACGGCCGCTTCTACAACCGCGAGGCCATCCAGACGATCATCAGGATGGCGGCGGCCAACGGCTTCGGACGGGTGCTCGTCGGCCAGGGCGGCCTGCTCTCCACGCCGGCCGCCTCCTGCGTCATCCGCCGGCATCGGGCGTTCGGCGGAATCGTGCTCTCCGCCTCGCACAATCCGGGCGGTCCCGACGGCGATTTCGGCATCAAGTACAACATCGGCAACGGCGGTCCCGCCCCGGAGAAGGTCACGGACGCCGTCTATGCCCGCACGCGGACGATCCGCGAGTACCGCATCCTCGACGCGCCGGACCTAGATCTCGACCAAATCGGCGCGCGGAGCCTCGGCGGCATGACCGTCGAAATCATCGACCCGGTCGCCGATTACAAGGATCTGATGGCGAGCCTGTTCGACTTCGGCGCGATCCGCGACCTGTTCGCCGGCGGGTTCCGGATGCGCTTCGACGCGATGCACGCGATCACCGGCCCGTATGCCCGCGCGATCATTGAGGAGACGCTCGGTGCGCCGGCGGGCACGGTCGTCAATGGCACGCCGCTGCCCGACTTCGGCGGGCATCACCCCGACCCGAACCTCGTCCACGCCAAGGAGCTGTACGACCTGCTGATGGGGCCAGAGGCGCCCGAGCTCGGCGCCGCCTCGGACGGCGACGGCGACCGCAACCTGATCATCGGCCGCGGCCTGTTCGTCACGCCCTCGGACAGCCTCGCCGTCCTGGCGGCGAACGCGCACCTCGCGCCGGGCTACCGCAGCGGCATCAAGGGCATCGCGCGCTCGATGCCGACGAGCCAAGCCGCCGACCGCGTGGCGGAAAAGCTCGGCGTGCCGTGCTTCGAAACCCCGACGGGCTGGAAGTTTTTCGGCAACCTGCTCGACGCCGGGATGGCGACGATCTGCGGCGAGGAGAGCGCCGGCACCGGCTCGGATCACGTGCGCGAGAAGGACGGGCTCTGGGCCGTGCTGCTGTGGCTCAACGTGCTCGCCGCGCGGCGCCAGCCGGTGGCCGAGATCGTGCGCGAGCACTGGCGCACCTACGGCCGCAACTATTACTCGCGCCACGATTACGAGGAGGTCGACGCGGACGCCGCGAACGGCCTCATGACCCATCTCCGCGGGCAGCTCGGCTCGCTGCCCGGACAGCGCTTCGGCGCGTTCGAGGTCACGACGGCCGACGATTTCGCCTACACCGACCCGGTCGACGGATCCGTGACGACGAAGCAGGGCATCCGCATCCTGTTCGCAGACGGCTCGCGCATCATCTATCGCCTCTCCGGCACCGGCACCGCGGGCGCCACCCTCCGGGTTTACATCGAGCGGTTCGAGCTGGACCCGGCGAAGCACGGCCTCGACACGCAGGCGGCCCTCGCCGACCTGATCCGCACCGCCGACACCCTGGCCGGCATCCGCGAGCGGACCGGGCGAGACGCGCCATCCGTGATTACCTGAGCGCGGCGGCGGGTTGGCTCGGTTCTCGCCGGCGCCGCAGTGCCGTCCGCGTCACGATAGGGGCGCGCGGAAGCGCGCTCCGGGGTGTCCCGCCGGCAGGCGCGGGCGCCCCGGCTCGAACAGCTTCTCGCGATAGGTGCCGGGCCGGTACTCGCGCTTGTAGACGCCGCGCCGCTGCAGCTCCGGCACGACCAGTTCGACGAAATCGGCGAAGGTCTCCGGCGTCACCGCGTAGGCGAGGTTGAAGCCGTCGACATCGGCTGCGTTGACCCATTCCTCCATCGCGTCGGCGACCTGCTGCGGCGATCCGATCACTAGCGGGCCGCGGCCGCCGATGCCGACATGCTCGGCGATCTCGCGGATCGTCCAGACCCGGTCGGGATCGGCCGTCGTGAAGGATGCGAGGGCCGAGGTCATCGCGTCGTTCTCGATGTAGCGGATCGGCTCGTCGAGCCGGTACTGCGAGAAGTCGACCCCGGTCCAGCCCGCCATCAGCGCCAGCGCGCCCTCGTGGCTGATATAGGAGCGGTACTCCTGGTATTTCGCCCGCGCCGCCGCCTCGGTCTCGCCGACGATCACCGTCATCAGCGTGAAGACGAGGATCTCGGCGGGGTCGCGGCCTCGTGCGGCGGCGCGGCGGCGGATGTCGGCGACGATCGGCGCCACGACCTTCGGCGACGGCCCGTTGACGAAGACGCATTCGGCGTGCGTCGCGGCGAATTCGCGTCCGCGCGCGGACGCGCCGGCCTGATAGAGGACGGGGGTGCGCTGCGGCGAGGGCTCGGCGAGATGGACGGCGTCGAGGCGGAAATAGGTGCCGTCGTGCCGGATCTTGTGCACCTTCTCGGGGCGCGCGAAGACGCCGCCCGCGCGGTCGCGCACCGCGGCGCCGTCTTCCCAGCTCCCCTCCCAGAGCTTGTAGACGATCTCGAGATATTCCTCGGCGATCTCGTAGCGGGTGTCGTGCCCCTGCTGGCGCGGCAGGCCCATGCCCTTCGCGGCGCTGTTCAGGTAGCCGGTGACGATGTTCCAGCCGATCCGGCCCTGCGTCAGGTGGTCGAGCGTCGACATGCGGCGGGCGAAGGGGTAGGGCGGCTCGTAGGAGAGCGTGCAGGTGACGCCGAACCCGAGATGCTCGGTGACCTGCGCCATCGCGGGGACGAGCAGCAGCGGATCGTTCACCGGCACCTGCACGGCATGCCGCAGCGCCGCGTCCGGGGTGCCGCCGTAGACGTCGTACACGCCGAGCACGTCGGCGAGGAACAGCCCGTCGAACTTGCCGCGCTCGAGAACCCGCGCGAGATCGGTCCAGTAGGCGAGCGTGTTGTACTCGGCCGAACGGTCGCGGGGGTGACGCCACAGCCCCGGCGACTGATGTCCGACGCAGTTCATGTCGAACGCGTTCAGCCGGATCTCCTTCGTCATGCCTCGTCCTCCGCCGTCGTCCGGGCAGCAAAAAGCCCCGGTCCCGTCGAGGGGCCGAGGCTCGCGTCACCCCGACCTTTTAGCTGGATGTTTAACGTGGTCCGCAAGCCGGTCGGCTCAAATCTCCACGGGATCGCGGCGAGGCTATTCATCGAGGCGCGGCCACGTCAACCGCTTTGTCCCCGTTCTTTGATGCGCTTGACGGAAACGGCGAAGGATGTCAGTGATTCCGCCGTCGTACTATCATTCATGGCGATATGGCCCTGATGGCTCCGCAGGGGTTGAAGGGCAGCTTGCGCCGCGCCGCCACCGCTGAAGCGCCACGGAGCGGTCCGTGAGCCCCTGTCCCGGCTGACATGGAGAGCACGGATACGCATGCTATGTCCCGATACCGGCATCGCTTGCCTCCTGTCGTGCGAGTGCGTCTGAGCGCCGGCCGTCGCGCGTGCCTCCGCACCGCGTTCCACCGGCGGCGTGGTTGAGAACGCCCCTCGTCAACAACTCAAACGGTCGCGTGACGGTGCTGCCGCGCCGGCGAAGGCAAATGCAGGAAGGGAGAAGGACCATGCGGGAGAGGACCAAGCTGAGCGGCGTGGCCGTCGCCCTTCTTGCGGCGCTTGCCGCTCAGCCCGCGGCGGCCCAGGAGAAGGGGGTCAAGATCGGCGTGCTCGGCGACCAAAGCAGCGCCTATTCCGATGCCGGCGGCAAGGGAGCGGTCGTCGCCGCAGAAATGGCCGTCGAGGATTTCGGCAAGACGGTGTTGGGCAAGCCGGTCGAGATCGTCTCCTCCGACCACCAGAACAGGCCGGAAATCGGCGCCAACATCGCACGGCGCTGGTACGACCGCGAAGGGGTCGACATGATC
>DASWRT010000089.1:0-8919 GCA_036403035.1 Allostellaceae bacterium
CGCCGACATCCTCGAACGCAAGCGGATTTTCGCCGAGCAGCTGATGAAGACCGTGCCGCTCGCCACGCACATAAGGAAGGTGCTGGACGAACGGCCGAGCCACCGCGCGCCGGCAAGCCGGTTCCTGCGCGAGCTGGAGGATTATCTGAGCGAAGAGGAGGCGGAGCGGGTGATCGAGACGGTGATCGACTGGGGCCGCAACGCCGAACTATTCGCGTACGACTACGACAGCGAAGTGTTGAGTTTGGAGAATCCGTAGGGCATCGCCTCCGACGAGGATTGGAGGCGGCAAACATAGAGCGCTTGCTAACGTAGGGGCGGCCCTTGGGGCGCTCCTACGATTAGGCCAAATGTTGCGATGAGGCCCCCACCCCGACCCTCCCCCGCTGCGCGAGGGAGGGAGGCGATGGCGGGCGTGGTTACGCCGCCAGCGCCGTTTCTGGCGCTTGGCTCGTGAAGCCGAGGTCGCGGGCGACCGCGTCGTGGGTGATGTGGCCGCGATGGACGTTGAGCCCGCGCAACAGGTGCACGTCGTCCCTGAGCGCCTGCCGCCAGCCCTTGTCGGCAAGCGCCATCACGAAGGGCAGCGTCGCGTTGTTGAGCGCGAAGGTCGAGGTACGCGCGACCGCGCCCGGCATGTTGGTGACGCAGTAGTGAATGACGCCCTCCTCGATATAGGTCGGGTTGGCGTGCGTGGTCGGCCGCGAGGTCTCGGCGCAGCCGCCCTGGTCGATCGCGATGTCGACGAAGACCGAGCCGGGCTTCATCCGCCGCAGCATGTCCCGCGTCACCAGCCGCGGCGCCGCGGCGCCCGGCACCAGCACCGCGCCGATCACGAGGTCGGCGGCGATCACCGCCTTCTCGATGTTGTCGACGGTCGCGAACAGGCAATGCAGCTTCGAGCCGAACTGGAGGTCCAGCTCCTTCAGGCGCTGGAGCGAGCGGTCGATGACGGCGACCTCGGCCTCCATGCCCATCGCCATCCGCGCCGCGTTGGTGCCGGAGACGCCGCCGCCGAGGATCAGGACCTTGGCCGCCGGCACGCCCGGCACGCCGCCCAACAGCACCCCCTGCCCGCCCTGCTCCTTCTCCAGGCAATGCGCGCCGACCTGGACGCTCATGCGGCCGGCGACCTCGCTCATCGGCGCCAGCAGCGGCAGGCCGCCGCGCAGGTCGGTCACCGTCTCGTAGGCGATGCAGGTCGAGCCCGAGCGCATCAGCGCCTCGGTCTGGGCCTTGTCGGCGGCGAGATGCAGGTAGGTGAACAGCACCTGCCCCTCGCGGAGCTGCGCGCATTCCTGCGGCTGCGGTTCCTTGACCTTCACCACCATCTCGGCGCGCGCGAACACGTCGCCGGCCGAGCCGACGATCGAGGCGCCGGCGCGCTCGTAAGCCGCGTCGTCGAACCCGATGCCGGCGCCGGCTCCCGTCTCGACGATCACCTGATGGCCGTGATGCACCAATTCGCGCACGCTCCCAGGCACCAAGCCCACGCGGTACTCGTGGGTCTTGATCTCCTTCGGCACGCCGACGAGCATGAAATCCTCCTGTCGTATGGCCGTATCGGCCCGTGATTGCGTTCGTGCGCCGCCCGCGTCTCCCCGCGGCGGCGCCGATATGGTCGCCGACGCCATTGAAGCCCCGGCGGAATGGAGCGCACAATGATCAGAACGAAGTAGTGACGCAACCATTCGAGGTGCCGGGCAGCAGATTGCCGCGCCGTAACGTTGAGGAAAATGCCGTGCCGACGACCACGTCTAACGAGCCCCGTGATACCGCTGCCGCAGCCGCCGCCGCGTCCGTCTCCGAGGAACGGTTATGGGACCGGCTGACGGCGATGGCGCGGATCGGCGGGACGCCGCGCGGCGGCGTCAACCGGCCCGCCTTCTCGCCGCTCGACGCGCAGGCGCAGCGGCGGCTCGCCGACTGGGCGCTGGCGCGCGGCTTCGATGTATCGCGCGACGAGGCGGGCAACCTGTTCGTGCGCCGCGCCGGCACCGATCCGGACGCTGCGCCGGTGCTGACCGGCAGCCATCTCGACACGCAGCCGACCGGCGGCAAGTTCGACGGCGCCTACGGCGTGATGGCCGGGTTCGAGGTGCTGGAGGCGATCGAGGATTCCGGCATCGCGACGCGGCGACCGATCGAGGTCGTCGCCTGGGCCAATGAGGAAGGTTCGCGATTCCAGCCCGGCACCACCGGCTCGGCGGTCTTCGCCGGCACCTACCCGCTGGAAAGCATTCTCGACAATTGCGACCCCGAGGGCGTCTCGCTGCGCGACGCGCTTGCCGCGACCGGCGAGGCGGTCGGCGTGCCGCTGCGGCGGCGCGGCTCCTCAGACGGCAAGCCCGCCCTCGCCGCCTATGTCGAGGCGCATATCGAGCAAGGGCCGCGGCTCGAGGATGCGGGCTGCACGATCGGCGTCGTGACCGGCATCCAGGGCATGCGCCGCTTCGCGGTCGACGTCCACGGCGAGGAGGCGCATGCCGGGACGACGCCGCGCGCCGCGCGCAAGGACGCGCTGGTCGCGGCGATGCGCATCCTGACGGCGCTCCAGGCCGAGACCGCGGACGCCGAGGACATCACCCGCTTCACGGTCGGCCGCATGGTCGTCGAGCCGGGCTCGCCGAACACGGTGCCGGGGCACGTCCATTTCACGATCGACCTGCGCCACCCGAGCAACGCCGCGCTGGAGCATCTCGGCCGCCGCATCCACGCGATCGCCGCCGCCGAGGCGGCGCCCTGCACTGCCGCCGCGACCGACATCTCGTGGACCGCGCCGACGGTGTTCGCACGGCCGGTGGTCGACGCGGTGCGCATCGCCGCGAAGCGGCAAGGACACACGCATATGGACCTGCCTTCGGGCGCCGGTCACGACGCGATGCAGATCAACCCGCTCTGCCCAGCCGGCATGGTGTTCGTGCCATGCCTGCGCGGCGTCAGCCACAACGAAGCCGAAAGCGCCACGCCGGCCGACCTCGCCGCCGGCACCCGCGTCCTCGCCGAGGTGCTGGTCGCGCTGGCGAACGACGCAGTCGGTTGAGCAGGTTGCGAGTTATACCGATGCCGGCTCATTTTGCGCCGTATTGATCAAGCTCCCTGACGTAGGGGCGGTCCTCGGGCCGCCCGGGCTCTCGGCGGAACGTTGTTCCACCTGCCGCCAGCCGGACCGCAGGTCCGGCAACGGGCAGGGCAAGCCTCGCCCGTACAATTAAAAGTAGTATGCCACGCAAGACCTTATCGCATCACGCGAGCAATTTCCCGGATATGCCGACAGGCGCAATGGCTGTTCCGTCCCGCCTCTCAGCCCATCGCGCGGACGGCCTCGTCGTGGATCAGCGCCATAATCCGGCGCTTCAACCGCACGAAGAGATCCGACGTCACGACGTCGACCGTGCGCGGGCGCGGGATGTCGATCTCGACGACTTCCTTGATCCGCCCCGGCCGGGCGGTCATGACGTAGACCCGGTCGCCGAGCAGGATCGCCTCGTCGATGTCGTGCGTGATGAAGAGCACGGTCTTGTGCGAAGTCTCCCAGATGCCGAGCAGCAGTTCCTGCATCAGCGACCGCGTCTGGCTGTCGAGCGCCCCGAAGGGCTCGTCCATCAACAGGATCTCCGGGTCGTTGGCGAGCGCGCGCGCCAGGGCGACGCGCTGCATCATCCCGCCCGAAAGCTGGCGCGGGTAGGCGCGGGCGAACGCATCGAGCCCGACCTGCGAAATGAAGCGGCCGGCGATCTTCGACCGGGCCGCGGCATCGAGCCCGGCGACCTTCAGCCCGAACTCGACGTTCTGCTGAACGGTGAGCCAGGGGAACAGGGTGTAGGACTGGAACACCATGCCGCGATCCTTGCCCGGCCGGGTGACCGCCTTGCCGTCGAGACGGATCGAGCCGGCGGTCGGGCGGGCCAGTCCGGCGACGAGGCGCAGCAGGCTGGATTTGCCGCAGCCCGACGGGCCGACGATGACGGAGAACTCCTCATCCGCGACATCGAGGGAGATGCCGTCGAGCGCGGTGACCGGATCGCCGCGCCGCGGCGCGAAGCGCAGCGTGACGTTGTCGATATGCAGCTTTGCCATGGAGGTGGAGTTCAGCTCACGGCGGCCCAGGGAAGCATCCATGAGCGCAACGCCTTGAAAAGCTGGTCGGTCGCGAGTCCGAGCAGGCCGATGACGATGATGCCGAGGAAGATCTGGTCGGTGAACAGGCCACGCATCGAGTTGAGGATGAAGTAGCCGAGCCCCTTGTTCGCGGCGACAAGCTCGGCGACGACGAGGTAGGTCCAGGCCCAGCCGAGCGTCACCCGGAGCGTGTCCACCACGCCCGGCATCGTCGCCGGGATCAGGACGCTCCGGATCACCACCCGGCGGTTCGCGCCGAGCGTGTAGGAGACGTCGAGAAGATCGGCCGACACCGACCGCGAGACGTCCGCGATAAGGATGAGCTGCTGGAACAGCGTACCGAGGAAGATGACCGAGATCTTCTCCTCTATCCCGATGCCGACCCACAGGATCAGCAGCGGGATGAGCGCCGAGACCGGCAGGTAGCGCATGAAGTTCGTCACCGGCTCGATCGCCGCCTCGACGATCTTGAAGCTGCCCATCAGGATCCCGAGCGGGACCGAGATGACCGACGCAAGGATGAAGCCGACGAGGATTTCGCTCACGCTGACCGCCGTATTGACGATCAGCGAGTTGTCGCCGATGCCCCTCACCGCCGCTTCGATCACCGCGATCGGCGTCGGCAGGAAATCCTCGCGGACGAAGCCGCCATAGGCGAGGGCGCACCACAGCAGGAGCAACGCCGCCCCGACGAGCGTGCTTACCGCAAGGTAGACACGCCGCGGGATATCGGTCTTCGGCGCGAAGTAATCTTCGAAATCCGGCATCAACCGTTGACGAAGCTGTAGTTGATCAGGTCGGCCGGCGTGACCTTCACCTGGACCTTCCCGTGGCTCGACCAGATATCGATCGCCGCCTTCACCGTGTCCTGGAGCGGGCCCGGCTTCTCCTTGGTCCCGAAGAATGTCTTGTTGTCCTCGGCGCCGTAGAACTTGATGCCGGGCAGCGTCTTCTTGAACTCGGCCGGATCCTTCAGCCAGCCGCCGACGCCCTTGGCCATGATCTCGATCCCCTCGTCGGAGTTCGCCCGATACCAGGCGACGGCCTCGTTCCACGAATTGACGATGGCGGCGACATCCTTCTGATGCGCCTTCATCCAATCGGTCTTGACGATGATCGCGTCGGTGATGAGGCCGGGGGTGGTCGAGCTGTTGACGAGCAGGTGGCCGAAATCGGTCGCCTTGCCGCGGCTCAGCCAGGGCTCCCACGTCACCGCCGCCTCGACGCGCTTGCTGACGAAGGCGCCGCCGGCATCGGCGGCCGTCATGTTGACCGTCTTGAGATCGGATTCCTTGAGGCCCGCTTTCTCCAGCAGGACATTCAGGTAGAATTCCGATACCGAGCCTTCGCTGACCGCCACCTGACGGCCCTTGAGGTCGGCGATCGACTTGATGTCCTTGACCGCGACGATTCCGTCGCCGCCGTTCGAATCATCGATCGCGACGACGTATTGGAAGTCGTTCGGCCGCTTCAGATAGAGCAGCGCGGTGTCCACCGTGCTCGCGATCATCTGGATCTGATCGGCCATCAGCGCCGGGAAGCGTTCCTTCGGATCCTCGAGCACGACGAGATCGACGTCCACGCCGTTCTTCTTGAAGATCCCCTTGTCGCGCGCGATGTAGAGCGGCCCGTAGCCGACCCAGGTGGAGTGGGCGATCTTGACGGTGTCGGCCGCCGCCGCCCGGTTCATCGCCGAGTCGCCGGAGACGATCGCCGCCGCCGTGACCGCTGCCGCGAGGAGCAGACCGAAGGATTTCTGCATTGTGAGCCCCCTGTTCTTTCTGTCGAGAGGTCGAATGCGCCGTTCCACGGACGATGCCGATGACCGTACCACTTCCGATCGACGACGGACCCGGGACAGCCGCGCCGAACGTCGAATGTGCTTGCCGGCATTGATGAGGCTCCGCGAGATCGGACCGGAGTTCTCGCCGCCGCTCCTCAATTGGTTCGCCCGCCGCTCGGCTTCGTCGGGCTCGATATACGCAAAGGCAGTGCCAAGCATTGCCGGATGCACGCCGTCACGCAGTCGGTAAGGTTTTGGCGGACAGACCAAATCGGGCGATTTCACGATACTCGCTAATCCCGGCCGGCGTAATATGTCCGTTGGGCGTGCCCCGTCGGCGCCGTGCGATGAATCCGACGCACGGTCCGCAGGCGCTTTGACGTTCCCATCCGTCATCAGGCGGAGGCCGAGAGGATCCCGATCATGACGTTCTCGATCGCCGCGCTCTGCCCAAAAACCGGTCGGATCGCTCTCGCTATTGCCTCATCGTCGCCGGCCGTTACCGCCCGCTGCGCCCATCTGCGGTCGGAGGTCGGCGCCGTCGCCACGCAGAACATCACCGACCCGCGCCTCGGCCCGCGCGGTCTCGATCTGATGGCGCTGGGGGCGAGCGCGGTCGAGGCCGCCGCCATCCTCCACGCGACCGCGCCGTTCGCCGACTATCGTCAGGTCACGCTGATCGATCGGGCCGGGCGGACGGCTTGGTTCTCCGGCTCTCACGCGCTCGGCATCCATGGCGGCGCCGAGGGCGATTGCGTCGTGGCGGCCGGAAATCTCCTGGCAAATCCGGGCGTACCGCGCGCGATGGTCGAGTCCTTCGCGGCGACCGATCCGGAGGGCGATCTCGGCGGCCGTGTCGTCGCAGCGATGCAGGCCGGACTCGCGGCAGGCGGCGAAGCCGGCCCGATCCGGTCGGCCGGGCTGCTGATGGTCGATCGCGTGCCTTGGCCGGTGGCCGACCTCAGGGTCGATTGGCACGACGCCCCGATCGAGGAACTGGCGCGTCTGTGGCAGCTCTGGAAGCCGCAGCTTGAGGATTACGTGACGCGAGCGCTCGACCCGTCGCGGGCCCCGTCCTTCGGAGTTCCGGGCGACCGGTAGGCCGCGCCTGCCGCTCAGTTCTGCCCGGTACGGGCCTGAGAAGAAATAGAAGTTTCCTTTACCGCAGAGGGCGCGGAGGAGACGCGGAGGATCGCGGAGCAATCGGCTACGTGCCTGCGGCGCGCGGGACATCACGCCTCCGCGGACCTCCGCGCTTCTCTGCTTCCTCCGCGGTAAAAAATTGTTCCCTGACGGGTGCTAGGGTTCAAAGGCCGCGACGATATCGACCTCGACCAGCCACTCCGGGCGCGCGAGCGCGACCACGACGAGGCCGGTGAAGACGGGATAGACGCCCTTCAGCCGCCTCCCGAGCACGCGATAGACCGGTTCGCGGTAGCGGATGTCGGTGAGGTAGATCGTCGCCTTGCAGATATGCTCGATGCCGGCGCCGCATTCACGCAGCAGCAGCTCGACATTGTCCATGATTTTTTCGGCCTGCCCCGCCGGGTCGCCGACCGCGACGTTCTCGCGCGTGTCGAGATCCTGGGCGACTTGGCCGCGGAGATAGATGGTATTGCCGGCGATCACCGCCTGACAGAGATCGTTATCGAGGTTCTGCTCGGGATAGGTGTCCCGCGTATTGAATTTCCGGATGCGCGTGTGAACCATCGCTTCGCCCCTGCCCTCCCGTTACCTCTTCGATTTGCCCATCACGCGGTCGGACAGCCCTGCCGATTTCTTGACGAATTCCAGCGGCGACTCCCAGTCGAAGCTGCGATAGACGGCCGCGAGGTGAGCGAAGGGCGGCGACTGCGCGAAGAGCTGGAAGGTGAGCCGGTGGCCGGCATAATCGGAGTTGAGGAGATCGCGCGCGAACGCCAGCAGCTTGCGCCGGTCCTCGGCCGTCCAGTCGTCGTTCACCGTATAGTATTTTTCCAGCCACTTGCCGGCTTCGGGATCGCGGAACGTGGCGGCGTCGGGCGTGACGCAGATCTGTCCGCCGCATAGCTCGCGGGCGATATGCATCATGGCGTGGAGCTGCGAGCAGGCGAACACCCGCCCGGTATAGAGCAGCGACTGGTGCGGCATCAGGAGACCGCCCGGACTCCGCTGTGCGGTCGTGATCGCCGCCGTGAGATGCGCGTCGATGCCCTCGCGGTAGCAGGCGAGCGTGGCGAGCTTCTCCTGAACTGCCTGCTGCTTGTCGAGGCCGGTCTGCCGGGCGTTGAAGAGCGCGGCGCCGATCAGCATGTCGGCGAGCTTCAGATTGCGCTGCACGAAGGCGAAGGCGCTGTACCGGTGCAGCGTCGCCCGAATGAAGGTCGCCGCCTTGGTGTGCCGGTAGAACAGCACGTTTTCCCAGGGAATGAGGACGTCGTCGAAGACGAGGAGCGTGTCCACCTCGTCGAAGCGGTTGGCCAGCGGGTAATCCTCGGCGGGCGCCCTGCCCGCAAACCCCGTCCGGCAGATGAATTTCAGATTGGGGGCGCCCAGATCGCAAATGAATCCGACGGCGTAGTCGGACAGTTCGGCATCCCCCCAGTTCGCGATGGTCGGCTTCGTGAAGGCTTGGTTGGCGTAGGCCGCAGCCGTCTCGTACTTCGCGCCGCGGACGACGATCCCACCGTCGGTCTCCTTGACGACATGCAGCAGCATGTCGGGGTCCTGTTCCTGCGGCCGCTTCGACCGGTCGCCCTTGGGGTCGGTATTCGCCGAGACGTGAAACGGGTCCGCCTTGATGACCTTGTCGATATGACGGCGGATATTCTCCGTGAATTGCGGATTGACCTCGTTGAGTACGTCCTGGCCGTCGAACAGCGACCACATCTCGCCGACCGTCTCGTCGCCGACGCGGATGACCACGCCGCCGAGGTCGTCGAGCACCGTGTCGACGGCGCGCCGCTTGGCCTGCCAGTCCTCGCGCGTGAACGGCAGCTTGAGCGCGACAGCGTTGCGCTCGCCGGTGGCGGGGT
>DASWRT010000090.1:0-5735 GCA_036403035.1 Allostellaceae bacterium
GGGTCGAGCGGTTCGGTGGGGCGTATCCGCAGTTCCTGATCCTGGACGCCGACAGCGTCATGCGCGGCGACACCCTCGTGGCGCTGGTGCTGGCGATGCAGGCGCATCCCGATGTCGGGCTGATCCAGACGCTTCCCATTATTACCGGCGGCACCACGCTGTTCGCGCGGATGCAACAATTTGCCGGGCGGGTGTACGGGCCGGTGATCGCGCACGGCATCGCGTGGTGGCATGGCGCCGAAGGCAACTATTGGGGCCACAACGCCATCATCCGCACGCGAGCATTCGCCGAGCAAGCCGGCCTGCCGCACCTGCGCGGGCGAAAGCCCTTCGGCGGCCATATCATGAGCCATGACTTCGTCGAGGCCGCCCTGATCCGGCGCGGCGGCTGGGCCGTGCACATGGTGCCGGAACTTCCCGGCAGCTACGAGGAAGGACCGCCTTCGCTCTCGGACATCGCGGTTCGCGACCGGCGCTGGTGCCAGGGGAACCTGCAGCATGCGGCGGTGCTGCCCGCGCGCGGCCTGCACTGGGTCAGCCGGCTGCACCTGCTGACCGGCATCGGCTCGTACATCACGGCGCCGATGTGGCTGCTGTTCCTGATCGCCGGCATCCTGATCTCGTTGCAGGCGCGGTTCGTGCCGCCCGAATATTTCGGCTCCGGGCCGTCGCTGTTCCCGCAATGGCCGGCACAGGACCCCGTGCGGTCGATGTGGGTCTTCGTCGGGACGATGGGGATCCTGTTCGTTCCTAAGCTGCTCGCCGTGCTGGCCGTTATCGTCCGCGGTCCCGAGCGGCGCGGCTGCGGCGGCGCCGTGCGCGCCTTCATGAGCCTCCTCATCGAGACGGTGATCACCGGTCTGATCGCGCCGGTGACGATGCTCGTTCAATCGATGGGCGTCGTCTCGATCCTCCTCGGCCGGGACAGCGGCTGGCACCCGCAGCGGCGCGACGACGGAAGCATCCCGCTGCGCGAGATGGCGCGACGATATCGCGGCCACACCGCCTTCGGGGTGGCGCTCGGCATCGCGTCCTACCTCGTCGCGCCATCCCTGCTGCTCTGGATGTCGCCCGTCGTCCTCGGGCTTTCTCTCGCGATCCCCTTCGCGGCTTTCACCGCGGCGCGAGGGCCGGGACGTGCGCTGCAGCGATGGGGGCTCCTCCGGACGCCGGAGGAAATTCAGCCGCCGGCAGTGCTGGCCCGGGCGCGCGAACTCTACGGCTCACTTCAGGAGAGCGGCGAAACGGCTAGCCAGGACGACGGCATCCGCCGATTGGCGCGGGATCCGCGGCTGCTGAACGCTCACCTGTCCATGCTCCCGCCGCCGCGCCGCCGACGGCAGGATCCCATCGATGCCGCCCTCCTCGTCGGCTTGGTCAAGCTGGACGAAGCCGAAGACCTTCGCGAGGCGCTGACCGACTTGACGGCGCGCGAGAAAGCCGCGGTGCTGACCGACCGGCGTGGCGTCGAGCGGCTCATGACCTTGGCCAATCGGGACCGCAGACAGTAAGCGCGCTGATACCGCTAAGTTGATGCTCCGCCGTCAGGTGGGATGGAGCCAGATGCCGCGCCGCTCCGGATGTAAAATCCGTACGGGCGAGACCCGGTGAGCCTGCGGCAACATGCATTTTACGGTCGATAACGACTGAGGCGATTTTGCGGCGTGGCCGGGCAAGGCTTGGCGCGTCGCGTCCCGCATGGTTAATCTGCGCACCCATGATCCGTACCGTCCTGCCACGCGCGGCGCGCAGCGCCGGCGCCTGCCTGCTTGCCTTCCTTCTCGCCGTCGTCGCCGGACTGGCGCTCCCGGATGCGGCTGCGCCCGCCTTCGCCGCCGGGTCCGCACCCGCCGCGGCCTCGGCGCCCGCTCCCGCCGCTGCGCCCGGTGCAGCCGCCACCGCTCCGGCGCCGGTCTCGGCGGCCGAACTGGAGCGGCTGGTCGACACGCTCCAGGACGAGGGGCAGCGCGCCAAGCTGGTGCAGCAACTCCAGGGCCTGATCGCCGCCGAGCGCGGCGTCAAGGCGGAAGAGGACAAGATCGACCCGGCCTCGCTGGTCGAAAACCTGTCCGACCGGCTCGACGCGATCGGCGGGGAACTGCTTGCAGCGGCTGCGGTCGTCGTCGACGCCCCACGGCTTATCGACTGGTTGCAGGATCAGGCGAGCGACCCGACGGCGCGCGAGCGCTGGCTGGAAGTCTCGCTGAAGCTGTCGATCATCTTCGGGTTCGCGCTCTTCGTCGAATGGGCGGTGCGCACGGCGCTGATCCGCGCCCGCCGTGCGCTCGATGCGCGCGATGTCCACTCGCTGCCCGCACGACTGCTCATGATCCTGGCGCGCGCCGTCGTCGAGGCGCTGCCGATCGTCGCCTTCGCCCTGATCGCTTACACGATCCTGCCGCTGACACAGCCGCGGTTCGCGACGGCGAAGGTCGCGGTGACGCTGATCGACGCCAACCTGACGTCGCGCGTCATCCTCGCGGCGGCGCACACCATCCTGCTGCCGCGCGAGATCCCGCTCTTCCTCGGCATGACGGAGGAGACGCGCAGCTATCTCTTCATCTGGGTCCGCCGCTTCACGCACTGGGCGGTCTACGGCTACGGCTTCGCCGAGGGCGCCTGGTGGCTGGGCGTGCCCGGCGGCATCTACGCGATCCTGCTGAAGGGCACGGCGCTGGTCATCGCGATCCTGGCGATCGTCTTCGTGCTGCAGAACCGCGCCGCGGTCGCGCGCTGGCTGCGCGGCCGGCGACCGGATGCCGCCGCCGTGCCCGGCATGGCGGCGGCGCCGGCGTCCCCGCAGCGCAACAGCCTGCGGATCGTGCGCAACCGCCTTGCCGACGTATGGCACCTGCTGGCGATCACCTACATCGTCGGGATCTATTGCGTCTACGCGCTGCGCATCGCCGGCGGATTCACCTTCACGCTGCGCGGCACGCTGCTGACGCTCGCGGTGCTGATCGCCTCCCGCGTCATCGTCGGGTTGGTGCAGCGTGCGAGCCAGCACGGCTTCGCGGTCGGCCCCGAGATGAAAGCCAAGTTCCCGACGCTGGAACAGCGCGCGAACCGCTACCTGCCGATCCTGCTGTGGGTCGCCTCGACCGTCGTCTATGCCTTCGCCGCACTGGCGATCCTCCAGGCCTGGGACATCGAATCGTTCTCCTGGTTCGGCACCAATATCGGCCGGCACCTCACGGGCAGCCTCCTGACGATCGGCGCGGTGGTGCTGTCGGCGCTGGTCGCGTGGGAGATCTTCAGCTCGGCAATCGAGCGCTATCTCTCGGCGATCGACGAAGACGGCCGGCCGGTCGCGCGCAGCGCGCGGGCGCGCACGCTGCTGCCGCTGTTCCGCACGGCGATGCTGGTGCTGCTGCTGGTGATGGTGTCGCTGATCGTGCTCTCGGAGCTGGGCGTCAACATCGCGCCGCTGCTCGCCGGCGCCGGCGTCGTCGGCCTCGCGATCGGCTTCGGCAGCCAAGCGCTGGTCAAGGACATCATCACCGGCCTCTTCATCCTGATCGAGGACACGCTGGCGGTCGGCGACGTGGTCGACGTGGGCGGCGGCCATACCGGCGTCGTCGAGGCGATCTCGGTGCGGACGATCCGGCTGCGCGACATGACCGGGACGCTGCACACGATCCCGTTCAGCGCGGTGACGACGATCAGGAACATGACGCGCGACTTCGCGTTCTTCGTCGCCGATGTCGTGCTCTCCTACGCCGAGGACCCGGACAACGCGATCGATGTGCTGAAGTCGGTGGCGGAGGAGCTGACGGGGGATGGCGAGTACCGCCCGCTGATCCTCGACCGGCTGGAGGTGATCGGGCTCGACAAATTCGCGGACAACGGCTTCGTCATCAAGGTGAGACTCAAGACGCTGCCGATGCGGCAATGGACGGTCGGGCGCGAATTCAACCGCCGCATGAAGAAGGCGTTCGACCGCGCCGGCATTGCAATGGCGTCGAACGTCCTGCCGAACTACCTGAACCAGCTCCACCCGGCGCCGCCTCCGGCGGCAACGCCCGAGACGCCGCCGGCCGGGACCATGGAGGAGCCGAAGGGCGCCGAGCCGGACAGCGTGGAGTCCGCCCCGGTGTCCGCGGGCAGGCGCCGCGCCAAGACCGGCTGACCAGCCGGTGCGGATTAGGCGCCCTTAACGACTGGCCGCCATCTCGGCGAGCGTCGCCACCGTCTTCATGTTGCGTGCGGTTCCGGCCCTGGCGGCCGGGATCTTCAGCTTGGACGCGGCCATCCCGTCGCCGTAATGGACGTAGATCTCTCGCAGCCCGAGCCGGATTTCCTCGCCGTTCCGCCCGACGACGCCGTCCAGCGCATCGGCGGGCGGCGATTCATTCAGGAAAATCACGACGGTGCGATCGGGCCGCGACCTTGGAAAAGGGTTTTCCGCCAGCACGGCGGCCATTTCCGCGGCCGTTCGCACGAGCACCCCGACCGGCTTGCCCGCGTAGGCTTCGAGGCCGGCTTCGAGCGCCGCCTTGACCTGAGCCTCCGATCCGTCGCTGCGGAAGACGGCATTGCCGCTGGCGATATAGGTCCGAACTCCCTCGAACCCCGCTTTCTCGCACAGGGTCCTGAGATCGCTCATCGGCAGCTTTCCGGTGCCTCCGACATTGACGGCGCGCAGAAGAGCGATGAAGGTGGTCATGTCCTCGTTGCCGGGCTGGACGAGAAGGCATCGGTCGCGCCGCGCCAAAAGCGGGCGGCGGCGAAAAATATGCCGGAACGCCGGAAAGAGTCGATGGCGCGCGGACGCGTCTGCTTTGCGAGGGATCGGGAAGCGTGAGCGGTCGTGACGGTGGCATGCCGTCGCAGGAAACGCTAAACACGATCGGCGGACGCGCCGATGCGCGCACCGCGATCACTATGGACGGTCGGGTAGTGGAATGACCCTCTCATCACGGACGCTCGGCATCGCTGCGGCTCTGACGGCCGTCGCCCTCGCCCTGCCGGGCTGCTCGCAAAACCTTGCAGAGTACAACCGCGCGCTGCCGGCATCCGCCGCCGCCGACGCCGCGGCCTTCGTCGGCAGCCGGCAACCGGCGGACGCCAGCGAGTTGCCGGACGCCGACGCGGCGGCAGCGACGGCGGCGGCAGCCGGCGCTACGCAGCCCGCGAACGGCGCAACGCCCGCCGAGGGCGGCGGCGCCGCCGCCGCGCCGTCGCAGGACCCTACCGCCTACATCTCCGCGATCGACGGCTTGCCGGTTCCTAACGCCGCCCAGTCGTGGGACGCGCCGCTCGCCGTCAAGCCCGGCCGCCACGACGTTCAGATCACCGTCCGCCAGGGCGACATCTTCGGGGCGGTGACGCTGCCCCGTTTCACCGTTGAGCGGGGCGGCCGGTACGTCGTCGCCTTCGACAAGGCCGGCAAGGCCACGCACTATTGCAAATCGATCGATTGTCTCAAGGCCTCGGTCTGGCTGGAAGACGCCCGAACCAACCAGAAGGCGACCGGCAAGTACGCGCTCAGCACCCTGATCCCGCCGATCGCCATCAGCCCCGAGAACGCCGTCAAGTACCACGGGTACGCGAGCGCCGTCGACAGGCCGATGTAGCCCGCGGCTGCGGCTGCGGCGACGGCACGAACCGGATCAGGGGAGCCTCGGCTAAGAGCCTATCCCCGTAGGCCGCCGTGGTCTGCGTTGCGCCGTGACGTCCGGCGGTTAGGCGCGCGGCCGCAGGCGATGCCGGGACATCGGCAAGGCCGTGCGGCG
>DASWRT010000091.1:0-3334 GCA_036403035.1 Allostellaceae bacterium
GCGGGCCGCCGCCTCGCGCGCGTCGTTCCGGTCGCGCGTCACGAAGGCGTAGCGCTGCACCGCGAGCGGCGCCGGATCGGCGGCGACGCCGGCCTCGCGGAACGCCGCCTCGACGCCCCCGCGCATCGCGAGGGCCGCCTCCGCGGTGCGGAAGCCCTGGCTTATGAACGGCGTGACGCCGCGTTGCGCCGCCCGCGCCAGGATGCGCGGGTCGCCGCTCGCGACGAACATCGGCGGCCGTCCCGGCTGCGCCGGGCGGATCGCCATCTCGGTCGGCGGCAGGGGCGTCCCGTGCGGTCCGGCGCCATTGAGCGCCAGCCGCCCTGAACTCAGGCCGCTCTCGATCGCATCCCACGCCGCGCAGGTCCGCTCGTAGCGCTCGTCGAGCGGCACGCCCATCGCCTCGAACTCGTGCGGCTGGTGCCCGGTGCCGAAGCCGATGGTGAGCCGCCCGCCGCTCGCCGCGTCGACGAACGCCAGCTCCTCGACCAGCCGGCGCGGGTCGTAGAACGGCAGCACCAGCACCGCCGGGCCGAGCCGGATGCGCTCGGTCACCGCCGCGCAGTGCGCCGTCATCAGCAGCGGCGACGGGCAGACCGAGAAATTCGAGAAATGATGCTCGGCGAACCATGCCGCGTCGAACCCGACCGCCTCGGCCAGCCGCACCATCTCGCGGGTCGCGCGCAGCATCCCGCTCGCCGCCGCTCCGCCGCGCTCCGCGAGTCCCATCAGGTTGAACAGGCCGAATTGCATGTCCGAAACGTCTCCCGCTTGCCCTGCCGATCCTGAAGCCGCCCATTCCACGCGCCTCCGGCCGGCGCGGCAAGTTGTTATCCGCATCGCCTGCCGACAACCGCCGCGAGCAATCGTTCTCGACCGTCAGGGAGGGCCGAGCGGGTAAGGCTCCGCGCGGCCGAAGCCGTCCCGTCTCCTAGCCCTTTGGCTGTCTCGGCGGCTGCGGCGACAGTTTCTTTCGCGCGCCCTAGTAGAAATTTCGCGTAATTACGGAATGCGACTACTCTTTGGAACCACTTTTCTCTTTAGTACAGCCAACATGTGGGGCAGCTAATATCAATAAACGGCTCGCCGGATACCATATATGTCGCAGTACAAATCCGCGGAGGGACGCCATGAAGGGCAATGACACCGTTCCGCTTCGCCTCCATATTCCCGAACCGAAGTTCCGACCCGGCGACCACGCCGACTTCAGCTATCTCAAGGTTCCCGAAGCCGGATCCGTCGAGCGGCCGGAGATCGGCGCGTCGGCGTTCGAGACGCGCGATCTCGCCTACGGGCTGATACGGGTGCTCGACGCGCAGGGCACGGCGGTCGGCCCGTGGAACCCGAGGCTCGACCCGGAGACGCTGCGGCGCGGCCTGCGCGCGATGATGCTGACGCGCGCCTACGACGACCGCATGTACCGCATGCAGCGCCAGGGCAAGACCTCGTTCTACATGAAGTCCACGGGCGAGGAGGCGGTCGCCGTCGGGCAGACCCTCGCGCTCGAGCCGGACGACATGATGTTCCCGACCTACCGTCAGCAGGGCATCCTGATCGCGCGCGACTGGTCCATCGTCGACATGATGTGCCAGATCTACTCGAACTCGCACGACCGGCTGAAAGGGCGCCAGATGCCGGTCATGTACTCCGCGCGCGAGGCGGGTTTCTTCTCGATCTCCGGCAATCTCGGGACGCAGTTCAGCCAGGCGGTCGGCTGGGCGATGGCCTCCGCCTACAAGGGCGATCACCGGATCGCCGTCGGCTGGTCCGGCGAGGGCGCGACGGCGGAGCCGGACTTCCATCACGCGCTGACCTTCGCCTCGGTCTACCAGGCGCCCGTCATCCTGAACGTCGTCAACAATCAGTGGGCGATCTCCTGCTACCAGGGGATCGCGGGCGGCGAGACGTCGACCTTCGCGGCGCGCGGCATCGGCTACGGCTTGCCTGGGCTCCGGGTGGACGGCAACGACTTCCTCGCCGTCTATGCCGCCGGCAAATGGGCGGCCGATCGGGCGCGCGCCAATCTCGGGCCGACCTTGATCGAGTTCTTCACCTACCGCGCCGCGTCGCATTCGACGAGCGACGATCCGAGCCGGTACCGGTCGTCCGACGAGTGGCAGAACTGGCCGCTGGGAGATCCGGTCGAGCGCTTGAGGCAGCATCTCGTCGCGATCGGCGAATGGTCCGAAGAGAGGCACAGCGCGCTCTTCGAGGAGGTGACCGAGCAGGTGCGCGTCGCCGGTAAGGAGGCGGAAAGCTACGGCACCCACAATCAGGGTCCCACCCCGAGTCCGAAGACCATGTTCGAGGACGTCTTCAAGGAAATGCCGGCGCACCTGCGGCGGCAACGGCAGCAGATGGGGGTCTGACCGATGCCTGCCATGAACATGATCCAGGCCCTCAATTCGGCCATGGACGTCATGCTGACGCGCGACCCCGACGTCGTGATCTTCGGCGAGGATGTCGGCTATTTCGGCGGCGTGTTCCGCGCCACCGAGGGATTGCAGAAGAAGCACGGCCGGCAGCGGGTCTTCGACACGCCGATCGCCGAGGGCGGCATCCTGGCGACCGCCGTGGGAATGGGGGTGTACGGGCTGCGTCCCGTCGCCGAGATCCAGTTCGCCGATTACATCTATCCGGCCGCCGACCAGCTCATCTCGGAGGCGGCTCGCCTGCGCTACCGCTCCGCCGGGGAGTTCTGGTCGCCGATCACCGTCCGCGCTCCCTCCGGCGGCGGCATCTTCGGCGGACAGACGCACAGCCAGAGCCCGGAAGCGATCTTCACCCATGTCTGCGGGCTGAAGACCGTCATCCCGTCCAATCCGTACGACGCCAAGGGGCTGCTCATCAGCGCCATCGAGGACGATGACCCCGTCATCTTCTTCGAGCCGAAGCGGCTCTACAACGGGCCGTTCGACGGCCATCACGACAAGCCGGTCCTGCCGTGGGCGAACCACCCGATGGGCGACGTGCCGGAAGACTACTACAAGATACCCCTGGGTCAGGCGGCGGTCGTCCGCGAGGGCGGCGACCTCACGATCGTCACCTACGGCACGATGGTCCACGTGGCCGCCGCCGCCGTCGCCGAGACCGGCGTGGACGCCGAGATCATCGATCTCCGGACGCTCATTCCCCTCGACATCGATACGATCGTCGCCTCCGTCGAGAAGACGGGGCGCTGCGTCATCGTGCACGAGGCGACCCGCACCAGCGGCTTCGGCGCCGAGCTGGCCGCGCAGATCCAGGAGGGCTGCTTCTACAAGCTTGAGGCGCCGATCGAGCGCGTCGCCGGCTGGGACACGCCGTACCCGCATGCGTTCGAGTGGCAATACTT
>DASWRT010000092.1:0-13797 GCA_036403035.1 Allostellaceae bacterium
GCGGCCGGACGCGGCGGTTCCGGCGGCGCCGGCTGCTGCTCGTGCCGCTCGTCGGCCTGCTGCTTGCGGCGGCGCTGTGGAGCGGCGGTCTCGTCTGGTTCGCCGGCGCGATCCCCAGGACGGTGGCCGACGCCGACACGCCGACCGATGCGGTGGTCGTGCTGACCGGCGGACGGCAGCGGCTGGAGAGCGGCCTCCAGCTGATCGCCGACGGGAAGGCGCAGAAGCTCCTCATCTCCGGCGTCAATCCATCCGTCGATCTGCACGAGCTGCTGCGCGTCTCCTCGCCGCATATGCCGGAGTGGGTGGCGTGCTGCATCGTGCTCGGCTACGAGGCCGGCAATACGGTCGGCAACGCGCACGAGACCGCCGCCTGGATGCGCCGCGAGGGCTACGGCTCGCTGCGTCTCGTCACCGCCGCCTATCACATGCCGCGCAGCCTGCTGGAGCTGCGCCGCGCGCTGCCGGGGGTGACGATCATCCCGCACCCGGTTTTCCCCGAGAAGGTGATGCAGGCGCGCTGGTGGGCGTGGCCGGGCACGCTGAGCCTGATCGTCGGCGAATACCACAAGTATCTCGGCGCCCTGTTCCGTCCGTGGATCCGCGTCGGCCGCCGGGTCATTGCATGAGCGTCGTCGCATGATCTGGCTGCGCGCGGCTTTGTACAATCTGGCCTTCTATCTGTGGACCGGCGTGCTCTGCATTCTCGGGTTGCCCGTCCTGCTCCTTTCGCGGCGCGCCGGGATGGCGTTCGGCCGCTTCTGGTCGGCCGGCTGCATTGCGCTCGCGCGGTGGATCGTCGGCCTCGACTACGAGGTCCGCGGGCGGGAGAACCTGCCGGCCGGGCAGGGCGCGATCGTCGCGATGAAGCACCAGTCGGCCTGGGACACGCTGGTGCTGCCGGTCCTGTTCGGCGACCCGGCGGTGGTGCTGAAGCGCGAGCTGATGCTGATCCCGTTCTACGGCTGGTACGCGCTCCATGCCGGCGCCATCCCGGTCGACCGCGGCGCCGGGGCGGCGGCGCTCCGCCGCATGGTCGCGGATGCGCGCCGCGTGGCCGCCGAGGGACGGCCGATCGTGATCTTCCCCGAAGGCACGCGCACCGCGGTCGGAGCGCGCAAGCCGTATCAACCCGGCGTCGCCGCGCTCTACGGGCAGCTCGACCTGCCGCTCGTCCCGGTCGCGGTGAACTCCGGCCTCTACTGGGGGCGTCGCGCCTTCCTGAAGCGGCCGGGGCGCATCGTCGTCGAGATCCTGCCGCCGATCCCGCCGGGCGCCGCCGACCGGCGCGCGGTGATGAAGCAGCTCGAAGCGCGAATCGAGGAGGCGACGGCGCGCCTCGTCACGGCGGCGGCCGGCGCCGACGCACCACCCGCCGTACCGCGGGTGGAGTCCGGGACGGCCTGATCCGCAAGCTGTTGACCAGGGGAGCGGATAAGCCGGCCTCCGTTTGTGGAAAATCCGGTTGAGCGTTCCTATTTATGTGGAAACAAAAGAGGAACGAGGTCGGTTGACCGGGAGAGGCGGACTGCTACACTTCCCGGCAACGGCCTGTGTCCGTTCTTCGCTTACCACGCAAGGTCCGTTTGCCGATGCCGAGCGTCGCGTCGATTTCTCAGCAGATCTGGGACATGAAGTACCGGCTGAAGCAGCCGGGCGGGATCGCCGTCGACAAGACGATCGAGGACACGTGGCGGCGCGTCGCGGCTGCGCTCGCGGTTCCTGAAAAGGACGCGGCGCTCTGGGCCGACCGTTTCTACGAGGCGATGACGGAGTTCAAGTTCCTGCCCGCCGGACGTGTCGTCGCCGGCGCCGGCACCGGCCGCTCCGTCACGCTCTTCAACTGCTTCGTCATGGGTGCGATTCCCGACGACATGTCCGGGATCTTCGAGCATCTGCGCGAGGCGGCGCTGACGATGCAGCAGGGCGGCGGCATCGGCTACGACTTCTCGACCCTGCGGCCCAAGGGCGCGCCGGTCCGCGGTGTCGGCGCCGACGCCTCGGGGCCGCTCTCCTTCATGGACGTGTGGGACTCGATGTGCCGCACGATCATGAGCGCCGGCTCTCGCCGCGGGGCGATGATGGGCACGCTGCGCTGCGACCATCCGGACATCGAGGCCTTCATCGACGCGAAGCGCGAGCCCGGCCGGCTGCGCATGTTCAACCTGTCGGTGCTCGTCACCGACGCCTTCATGGCGGCCGTGCGCGAGGACGCGCCGTGGGAGCTGACCTTCGGCGGCGAGACCTTCAAGGTGGTCAGCGCCCGCGAGCTGTGGGACCGGATCATGCGGGCGACCTACGCCTATGCCGAGCCCGGCGTGATCTTCATCGACCGCATCAACCGCCGGAACAACCTCTATTACTGCGAGACGATCCGGGCGACGAATCCCTGCGTCACGGCGGATGCTTGGATTCACACGGCGGACGGACCGCAGCAGGTGCGCGATCTGGTCGGCAGACGCTTCGTCGCCTTGGTCGATGGCGCGCCGCACGCATCGGGACCGGAGGGCTTCTTCGTCACCGGGACGAAGCCGGTTGTCCGCCTGACGACCGCCGAAGGACATAGCCTGCGCCTAACCGCCGATCATCTCGTGCGCCGCGCCGCATCTGTGACGCGGTGGCGGATCGAGACCGAATGGGCACCGGCCGGCGAGCTTCGGGTGGGCGACCGCGTCGTGCTGCACGATCACCGCACCGTCGCGTCCTGGGGCGGCTTCGGCACTGAGGCGGAAGGATATCTGATCGGCCTGCTGATCGGCGACGGCACGGTGAAGCAGGAGGAGGCGGTGCTGAGCGTCTGGCGACCCGCGGCGGTGGCCAATTGCGGAGATGCGGCGCCGTTGGAGAGCGGGGCTGCCTCGGTCATGGCTCTTGCCGAGGCGGCGGCCCGGACGCTGGGGCATCGCGCCGACTTCAAGGGATGGGCCGCCATCCCCGGCCGAAACGAATACCGCCTCTCGCTCGCCGCCCTGACGCGGCTTGCGGCCGATCTCGGCGTGACGCGCGAGAAGCCGGTGGCGCCGCAGATCGAGCAGGCGTCGAGCGCGTTTCAGATCGGCTTCCTGCGCGGCCTTTTCGACTCCGACGGCAGCGTTCAGGGAACGCAGGCGAAAGGCGTCAGCGTCCGCTTGGCGCAATCGGACCTGCCGAGGCTCGAAGCAGTGCAGCGGATGCTCGGCCGGCTCGGCGTCGTGTCCGGGATCTACGCTCGGCGCGACGCCGGCACGTCGCGCCTGCCCGACGGAAAGGGCGGGCACCGGGATTACCAGACCGCCGCGCAGTACGAACTCGTCGTCGCGCGCGACAACGTCCAGATCTTCCGGGAGCGGATCGGCTTCGGCGATGACGCCAAGACGGCGCGGCTGGACCGGCTGCTCGCCGCGTACCGCCGCACGCCAAACCGCGAACGCTTCCTCGCGACCGTCGCGGAAGTCGTGCCGGACGGCGCGGCGCCGGTCTTCGACGCGCAAATTCCCGGCGTCAATGCCTTCGACGCCAACGGCCTCTACGTCCACAATTGTGGCGAACAGCCGCTCCCTCCATACGGCGCCTGCCTGCTCGGCTCGATCAACCTCGCCAGTCTCGTCGTCGATCCGTTCGATCCCGGCGCGCGGCTCGATCTCGACCGCCTCGCCGCGCTGGTGCCGGTCGCGGTGCGGATGATGGACAACGTGGTTGACGTCTCGCGTTTCCCGCTGCCGCAGCAGGCGCAGGAAGCGCAGGCGAAGCGCCGGATCGGCCTCGGCGTCACCGGCCTCGCCGATGCGCTCATGATGTGCCGGGTGCGCTACGGCTCGGCCGAGGCGGTGGCGTTGACCGAGGAGTGGATACGGGCGCTGCGGCGCGCGGCCTATCTCGCGTCGATCGACCTCGCGAAGGAGAAGGGCGCCTTCCCGCTGTTCGATCGCGACGCCTACCTCGCCGGCGAGTCCGTGCGCGAGCTGGACGAGGACGTGCGCGCCGCGATCGCTGAGCACGGCATCCGCAACGCCCTCGTCACGTCGATCGCGCCGACCGGCACGATTTCGCTCTTCGCCGACAACGTCTCCTCGGGGCTGGAGCCGGTCTTCAGCTTCACCTACACGCGGAACGTGCTGATGCCCGACGGCACGCGCCGGGAGGAGGAGGTGTCGGACCATGCCTATCGGCTGTTCCGGCGTTTGAAGGGACCGGACGCGCCGCTGCCGGATTACTTCGTCGACGTGCAGAGCCTGACGCCGCGCGAGCACGTCGTCATGCAGGCCGCGGTGCAGAAATACGTCGACAGCTCGATTTCGAAGACGATCAACGTGCCGGCCGGCATCTCGTTCGACAGCTTCAAGGACGTCTACGCGCTTGCCTACGATCTGGGCTGCAAGGGCTGCACGACCTACCGGCCGAACGAGATCACCGGCGCCGTGCTGGAGACGAGGAAAGTCGAGGCGACGGCCGCGGAACCCGAACTGCCGCTGTCGGCGACGCCGCAGCCGCTGCGCCCGGCCGATCCGTACGGGGCGGGCGGCGTCGTCTACATGACGCAGCCCTTGAACCGGCCCGAGGCGCTGCCCGGCCAGACCTACAAGATCCGGTGGCCGGATAGCGATCATGCGATGTACATCACGATCAACGACATCGTGCAGGACGGCCGCCGCCGGCCCTTCGAGGTGTTCATCAACTCGAAGAACATGGAGCACTACGCCTGGACGGTCGGCCTGACGCGGATGATCAGCGCCGTGTTCCGCCGCGGCGGCGACGTGTCGTTCGTCGTCGAGGAATTGAAGGCGGTGTTCGACCCGCGCGGCGGCGCCTGGATGGGCGGCAAGTACGTGCCCTCCCTGCTCGCCGCGATCGGCGACGTGATCGAGCGGCACATGGTCGAGATCGGCTTCCGGCCGCCGCGTGCTGCCGCCGCCGGCACGGCGGCGGGGGCCGGAGCGGACGGCGCCGACGCGAAGCAGGTCGCAAACCTCCCTGATGGCCCGGCCGCAGCCCGCCTCTCGCAGTGTCCGCGCTGCGGCGAATCCTCGCTGATCCGCGTCGAGGGATGCGATCAGTGCACGAGCTGCGGCTATTCGAGGTGTGGTTAGAAGCAAGCACATGGCTCACGAAAGCACGTCGGCGATCTACACGGCGGCCGGCGCGAACCTCGCGATCGCGGTGGCGAAGTTCGTTGCCGGCGCCCTGACCGGCAGCGCGGCGATGTTCGCCGAGGGCGTCCATTCGGTCGTCGATACCGGCAACCAGATCCTGCTGCTCGTCGGCCTGACGAAGTCGCGCAAGCCCGCCGATGCGCGCCATCCCTACGGCTACGGGCGGGAGCTGTATTTCTACGCCTTCATCGTGGCGCTGCTGATCTTTCTCGGCGGCGGCGCCTTCGCGCTTTACGAGGGCTGGCACAAGATCGGCCATCCCGAACCGATCCGGGACGCCTCGATCGCCGGGCTGAGCATCCCGGGGTTCTGGGTCAATATCGGCGTCCTCGGCTTCGCGATGCTGGCGGAAGGCTATTCCTGCTACGTCGCCCTCAAGGCGTTCTGGTCGGAGAAGGGCGACCTGTCGGCGCTCGCGGCGATCCGCCGGAGCAAGAACCCCTCGCTTTTCACGATCCTGATCGAGGACGTGGCGGCGCAGGCGGGCCTCCTGCTGGCGTTCGTCGCTCTCGTGCTCGCCGAGCTTTTCGATCTGCCGGTCCTCGACGGCGTGGCGTCGATGCTGATCGGCCTGCTCCTGATCGGCGTCGCGGGCTTCCTGATGTACGAGACCCATGGCCTGCTGATCGGCGAGGCGGCCGATCCGGCCCTCGTCGAGGCGATCCGGCGGGCCGTCGCCGACGAGGCCGGCGTCCATCACGTCAACGAGGTGCTGACGCAGCATCTCGGCGCGTCCGACGTGCTGGTGAATGTCAGCCTCGACGTCGACGATGCGCTGCCCGCCGGTGCGGTCGAGGCGGCCGTGACCCGCCTGGAGCGGCGGATCAAGACCGAGCACCCCGAGGTCGGCCGCGTCTTCATCGAGATACAGGGACGGGCGCAGAGCGCTCGCTCCGCAACTGAGGCAGTACGGACTTCATGAGCACCGACGCGAACCTTGCCGCCGCCAACCCCTGGTACTGCGATGCCGCTCCCGGCCATCCGTTCCACGGGCCGTACCACGATTCGGAATACGGTTTTCCGGTCAGCGACGAGACGGCGCTGTTCGAGCGGCTGGCGCTGGAGATCAACCAGGCCGGCCTCTCCTGGTTGACGATCCTCAAGAAGCGCGCGGCGTTCCGCGCCGCCTTCGGCGGGTTCGAGGTCGACCGCGTCGCCGCCTACGGCGAGGCGGAGCGGGCGCGCCTGCTTGCCGACGCCGATATCATCCGCAACCGGCTGAAGATCGATGCGGTGATCGAGAACGCGCGGCGCGTGCAGGCGTTGCGGCGGACGCACGGCTCCTTCGCCGGCTGGCTCGACGCCCACCACCCGCTGAGCCGCGAGCAGTGGGTGAAGCTCTTCAAGAAGAATTTCCTCTTCACCGGCGGCGAGATCGTCGGCGAGTTCCTGATGAGCACCGGCTACCTGCCCGGCGCGCACCGGCCGGGCTGCCCGGTCCATGCCCGCATCCTCGCGCTCGACCCGCCCTGGCGGCGCGGCGGCGGTGCTGTCGCGGCGGGGTAGGGCGGCAGGGCATGTCGTGCCGCAGTCGGGCAATCGCCGCGCAACCTCTCCGTGTTTGCGACCGTGAAAGTTGAAAGCGATATCGTGCGGCAATGCAGGTGCGGTTTTTCCTTCACACCAATGTATTGACCAAATAACATGGTGAAAGATCGTCGCACATAATTAGTCCTTGTTTTTGTCGCAGGCGCTGCCGCGGCATCCCTTTTCATGGGAACATAAAAGCGACGGTCGGGGAGGCTTCATGGCCGGCATCACCGTCGAGTTTCTTTTCCGCCCCGGCTTGCGGCAGGATTTCTTTTCCAACGTCCAGTTGGTCGGGAGCTGGGATGGGCAGGGGCGAAAGTCGGACTCCTGGTCGTCGACCGCCATGGCCGGCGAGACCGACGCCAATGGCTGCCCGCGCTTCCGCGCGTCCGTGCGGTTTGACGACAGCGGCGTCGGCAGTCTCTTCCGCTGGGGTATTCAGCTGGACGGTCCCGGCTACCGGGACCGCTGGGGCGTGGTGGCTGAGGTCAACGCGCGCGACTCGGCGGATCGCACGCGCTCCTTCACGCTCCGGCCCGGCGGGCAGACCGAAGCCTACGATCTCACCTATTGCCGTAGCCTCGGCACCAACAAGTACCTGACGCAGGGAGCGGCGAAACCGGGTCTCCGCGTCGCCGTCTGGGCGCCGAACGCGAAAAGCGTCACGTTTGTGCTTGCGGATCCGGCGCACGGCTATGTTGCGGACGACGGCAGCGGGGCCGTGCAGACCATCGCGATGGCGCGGGAGGCGGATGTGGGCGGCGTCCCGAGCGGGATCTGGTCCGTCGATCCGGGGACAGCACCCGCCCTCGACGATTTCGAGCAGCTCGTCGGCACGCCCTATATGTTCAGGATCGAGCGGGACGACAGGTCGGTCAAATACCGCACCGACCTCTATTCCCGCCTGCAGGTCGGGCGCGGCGACTTCGACCCGAACGGCGCGGCTTACCACGGAGCGCCCGACCGGCTGGACGGGACCAAGGCCTGTTCGGTCGTCAAGGACCCGGACATCGTCATTGACGGGCAGGGCCGGCAGGTGCCGGCGGAGACCTTCTGGAAAGACGAGTTCGGTGCGCGGGCGCTTCCGGCTCGGGTCGAGGATCTCGTCATTTACGAGCTTCACGTCGGCGCGCTCGGCTTCGGCAAGCCGGAGGTGGGCACGCTCGAAGACGCCATCGCCTTCATCGACCATCTCGCCGAGCTGGGCGTGAACGCGGTCGAACTCCTCCCGATCGCCGAATTTCAGGGGGAGAACAACTGGGGCTATTCGACATCGCATTTCTGCGCAATCGAAGACAGCGCGGGCGGCGTCGACCGGCTGAAGCAGTTCGTGCGCGCCTGCCACCGCCGCGGCATCGCTGTGATTCTCGACGTCTGCTACAACCATTACGACGGCGACGCGGAGCGGGCGGAGTGGGAGTACGATTCCACCGATCCGACGAGGAACGTCTATTACTGGTACGAAGGCCGCCCGGGCGATTATCCGCATCCGGACGGCGGCTACATCGACAACGTATCGAGCGGCTGGGCGCCGCGCTTCCATGAGGAGATGGTGCGCCAGCTCTTCATCAGCAGCGCCGCCGCGTTCGTCGCGGAATGCCATATCGACGGCTTCCGCCTGGACCAGACGACGTCGATTCACGCCTATCCGGCGCTGCATGCCGACGGGCGGCATGCGGACAATGCCGCGACGTTCGGCATCAAGTTTCTCCGGCAATGGACCCGGACGATGCGGCTTCTCAAGCCGAACATCTTCCTCATGGCCGAGGACTATTCCGGGTGGTCCGCCGTCACCGAGTCGAGCCTTGACGGGGACGGGCTCGGTTTCGACGCGGCGTGGTACGGCGAGTTCCACCACCACCTTGTCGAATATCAGGACAGCCCGGCGTTCGCCCAGCTCGTCAAGACGGCTGGTTACGGTGACGATCGGCCATTGTCGATGGATTTCTTCGCCGGGGCGCTGCGGGAGAGCGCCGACAGGAAGGTCGTGTACAACGAGTCGCACGACGACTGCGGCAACCGCGAACATTCCGCGCGAACGATCTACCTCGCCGTGAACGCGGCGCCGCTCGTCGGGGAGACGCGGCGCTGGGGCGAGGCGCGCGTGCGCTTCGCGGCGGCGATGGCCCTGCTCTCGGCGGGCACCCCAATGTTCTTCATGGGCGAGGAGGTCGGCGCCGAGAAGCCCTACCGCTTCAACGACTTCATGCAAAACCGGGAGGACATCCTCGGCCTGACGGCGGGAGTCGGGGAGGCGCTCTTCGGCTACTACAAGGATCTGATCGCGCTGAGCGAGGGGAGCCCGGCGATCCGGTCGCGGAACATCGAGGTTCTCGCCAGCGACAATCCGGGGCGGGTGATCGCCTTCCGCCGCTGGTCCGGCGATCAGGAGATGCTGGTCGTCGCCAGCCTGCACGAGGAAGCCTATCTCGACGGCTACACCGTGCGGAGCGACCGGCTCGGCGGCGACGGAACGGGCTGGACCGAGATCTTCAACAGCGACGCGGCGGAGTACGGCGGCTGGAATGTCGGCAATGCGGGAGCGACGCTCCGTGCGGCCGGCGGAGCGCTCACCGCAATCATCCCGGCCAGCGGCTGCATCGTCCTGAAGCGCGGCTGAGGCGGCGCGCTCGCCGCCTCCTCATGGATGGCGGCGTATCCCAATCCTTTGCCGACGGGGAAGAGGACGGATCAGTCCGATTCCCGCTCCTTCTCCGGCGTCGGCGCCGCGCCCTCGTGCCGCGCCAGCAGCTCCTTGAGCCGCCGGTTCTCCTCCAGCGCCCGGTCGCGCTCCTGCTCCGCGCGCTTGAGCTGCGCCTGGGCGCGCAGCAGCTCGCGGCGCAGCGCGCTCAGGTACGCTTGGTCGACCGGCTCGCCGCCCATGACGACAGACGCTTGACGAGGTCGATGGTCGGGACGATCCCGGCCTTGTGCAGGGCCACCGCGGCGACGTTCTCCGGCGCCTTCGCCGCCGCCGCGAGTCCGCGCGCATAGCCGGTCAGGCTGTCGGCGAGCTTGAGTTCTACCGGATCGCCGCCCTCGCGCGCCTCGGCGGCGATCGCCTCCGCCTCCGCGACGAGATCGCCGTCTCCTTTAAGGCGCTCGACCAGCCTCGTGCCGGCGCGCTGCATGTAGGCTACCGTTTCCGCGTCGCTTTTCGCCATCCCGCCGTCTCTGTCTCCCGCCGTTTACCGCCGCATCACCTGTCAGAACGGGCGGGCAGCCGCAAGCGGTTTCGCCAGCGGTGCTGCCAAAGGAGATGGCACCGGCCGGCTGCCGCATGCTCGGCCCGGAGCACGGCTTCGTCGTAATTGTAGGAGAGGGGCTTGCCCTTCCCTTCCGCCGGACCTGGGTCCGGCGGCGGGTGGCCCGAGGGCCGCCCCTACGTTATTCCAGCCACACGCCGCGCGTCTCACTCCAGCGGCATGCCCTTGCGCTCCGGGATCAGCAGCGCCGTCGCGGCGATGTCGACGACGTAGATCACCGCGAGCAGCGCGATCGCCGCCGCGAAGGAATATTGCGCCGCCAGCGAGCCGACGACCAGCGGGCCGAAGCCGCCGACCGCGCGGCCCAGGTTGAACAGCACGTTCTGCGCCGTCGCCCGCGCCTCCGTCGGGTACAGCTCGGACATCAGTGCGCCGTAGCCGCCGAGCATGCCATTGACGAACATCCCCATGACCGCGCCGCCGACCAGCAGCGCCCCCGGCGCGGTGAGCTGCGAATAGACGAGCACCATCACGACGGCGCCGGCCTGGAAGCCCAGCAGGACCGGCCGCCGCCCGATCCGGTCGGCGAGCTGGCCGAACACCCAGATCCCGGCGGCCATGCCCAGCACCGTCACGGCCGTCCACGCCGCCGACTGCGTCAGGCTGTAGCCGAACCGCCCGGAGAGGTAGCTCGGCAGCCAGATCATCAGCCCGTAATAGCCGAAATTCTGCACCGAGCAGAGAATCAGCAGCCCCAGGCTGATTTTCGCCGTCGCCGCGTCCTTGACCAGCAGCCGCAGCGGCAACGCGGGTCGGCGCCCCCGCCCGTCGCGGACGCGCCGCACGAAGATCTCCGGCTCGGCGACGGCGCGGCGGACGAAGAACGACACGACAGCGGGCAGCACGCCGACCGCGAACATGCCGCGCCACCCGATCAGCGGAAGCAGCAGCGGCGTCGCCACCGCCGCCGCGAGCACGCCCGCCTGCCAGCCCAGCCCGACATAGGACGAGACGCGGGCGCGCAGGTGCGGCGGCCACGCCTCCGCCACGAGCGCCATGCCGATCCCGAACTCGCCGCCCAGCCCCAGCCCGGCAATCGTGCGGTAGACGAGGAGGTCGGCATAGCCCCGCGCCAGCGCGCACATCCCGGTGAAGGCGGCAAAGAGCAGGATCGTCCAGGTCAGCACGCGGACGCGGCCGAACCGGTCGCTCAGCATCCCGAACACGATGCCGCCGGCCACCGCGCCGACCAGCGTCCACGTCACCAGCGACCCGGCCTCCGGCGGCGTCAGGTGCAGGTCGGCCGAGATCGGCTTCAGCATGAAACCGAGGATCAGCAGGTCGAACCCGTCCATCGCATAGCCGGTGGCCGAGGCCAGCAGCACCTTGCGGTCGCGCCAGCCGGTTTCGGCCCGCCCGGTTCCGGCCGTTGCATCGGCCTCGACGGACCGTCCGCTGACGCTCATCGCATGATCCTTCCGCCGCTTCGCCTCTCGCCGCGTTCCGCATGAGCAAGAAGCGTTCCGGCGCCGCCGCCCTGCATGACATTTCGGCGGCGGCTGACGCAAGCGTCGCGGCGGCGCCCGATCGCAGGGCGCCGGAAAGAGAAACGGCGCCCGGAGGCGCCGCCCTGTTGGAGTCTTCCGATCCGCCCGGCTACGCCGCCTTCACGGCGGTGAGGAAGCTGTCGACCTCGTGCTTCAGGCGGCCCGACTGACCGGCGAGATTGCCGGCCGCGCCAAGCACCTGACCGGCGGCGTCTCCGACTGCCTCCGACGCCTGCGTCACGCCGGTGACGTTGCTGGACACTTCCTGCGTGCCGCGAGCGGCTTCCTGCAAGTTGCGCGCGATCTCCTGCGTCGCCGTGCCCTGCTCCTCGACGGCCCCGGCAATGGAGGTGGCGATCCCGCTGATTTCCTCGATGGTGCGGGCGATGCCCCGGATCGCCTCGACCGCCTCGTTCGTGGCGCCTTGGATTTCGGCGATCTGGGCGGCGATGTCTTCGGTGGCCTTCGCCGTCTGGGTGGCAAGATTCTTGACCTCGCTCGCCACCACGGCGAAGCCTCTGCCGGCATCGCCGGCACGCGCCGCCTCGATCGTCGCGTTCAGGGCGAGCAGGTTCGTCTGCCCGGCAATGCTTTGGATAAGGCCGATTACTTCGCCGATCTTCAGCGCTCCGTCGGCGAGCTTCTGCACCGTGGCGTCGGTACGCCGCGCCTCGTCGACCGCCTTGCCGGCGATGGTGGCGGACTGGGCGACCTGCCGGCCGATTTCCCGGCTCGACGAGGACAGTTCCTCGGTCGCCGTTGCGACGGTCTGCACGTTGGCCGATGTCTCCTCCGACGCCGACGCCACGACCGCGGCTTGGCGGTTGCTCTCCTCGGCGGTGGCGGTCAGCGTCTGCGCGGTGGCCTCCATCTCCGCCGCGGACGATGAAAGGGCCTGCACCAGTTCGCCGACCTGCGTCTCGAAGCTGCGGGTCAGCGCCTCGATCCGCTGCGTGCGCTGCTCCTTCATCCGGCGCTCCGCCTGCTGCTCGGCCTCCATGCGCTCCTTGGCGATCGCATTGTCCTTGAAGACCATCAGCGCCTTGGCGAGGTTTCCGACCTCGTCCTCGCGGTCGCGGAACGGCACATCGGCGGACGGATCGCCATGCGCCACCCGGCGCATTGCCGCCGAGATCACGTCGATCGGCCGCGCGATGCGCCGCCATGCCACCAGAAATCCGACCACGGCCAGCATGATCGACGAGAGCAGCAAGGCGGATTGGAGCAGAAGATTCCTCTGCGCCTCCGATAGCTGCGATGCGGCGTGCGCGACCACCGCGTCGAGCGCGGCGTTCGGGATGGCGACGAGAACGTCCAGGGCGGCGTTCGAGGCCTTCACGAAGTCCGTGTCGGAGAGCGGAGGTTCGCTGCCGTCCGCCAGCGCCTTCTCGACCGCGGTCTGCTGCTTGACGTAGGAACCGAAATACGCCGCGTCGGCTGTCTTCACCGCCGTCAGGACCGTTTCCGGGACGCCCTTCCGGCCGATGAGATTGCGCAGAAGGCGCCATCCGGCCTCGACCTTGCCCCGCAATTCCGCCACCGTCGCGCGGAGTTCCGGCGCGTATGCCTTTGCCGCCATTGCGGCCTGGATGGGATTGCGTTGCAGTCCGGCGGCGTCGCGGACGACATAGGACGCTTCCTTGATCCCCATCAGTTCGGCGATGGCCGGGTCGGCCATGCGGATCTTGTCCGTGAGCGCGAGCGATACTTTTTCGAGTTCGTCGACGAGCGCGGTCGACGTGTCGTTCCATTCCTTGGCGATGCCGGGCTTCCGCTCGGCGAGCGGGACGCGCAACGCGCCATCGACGTCCTTGTGGAACGCGACCACCTTCTGAAACTTCGTCCGGATGGCCGACACCTCGTCGCCTTCCGCGCAGTCGATCCGGGCGCACGCGGCGAGCAGCGCCTCGATCGCCGGTGCAGCCTTGGCGCGCAGCGGCGGCAGGCTCGACGCGAATCGCGGGTCCGCCGGATCCTTCGCCTCCAGCGCGACGCGCGTCGGCCCGCGTTCCTGCCGGACGCTCTGCAAGGCCGCGAAAAGCTCCCGATTCGCCTTGGCGATCTCCTCGAGCCGGACAGCCTGCTGCCGCTGCCCGAAGGCTCCGATTGCCGAATGCAGCGCCTGTGCGCTGAGGAGGACGGCGGAGACGCCGAAGAGGGCATAGAGAGACGTGCTGATCTTCAATGTGCGCGCGAGCCGCATCTCAACGTTTTTCCTTCCGGGAGACCGGTTCTTTTTCCCGCATTGTCCCCAGCTTGGCGTCCAATGCCCTAAGATTCGCCTAAAGATATGGCAACGCCCGTCCGCGGCATGAGTGCAGGTGTTCGAGCCGTCTGCACGCTCTGCTTGGCACGCCTAGCAATGTCTCAAGAGGAGACGGCCAC
>DASWRT010000093.1:0-28144 GCA_036403035.1 Allostellaceae bacterium
GTGCTCACCTGCCCGCTTCCCTCTTCCATTTGCCGCGGCGACCGCGCCGACCACCGGGACGTCCGTCAGTAATCGCGCCATGCGGACGGCGCAATGCCAGCCCCCATCGCCGCACGGGATACCGTCGGCCTCGGTCGTTGACCGATGCCGAGCGGATTTGCTCAAACGCCGCACGGGCTTAACCAACGGCCGATGAGTCAAGCTCAACAGCCGTTGGTGTAAGGCCCTATCTCAGCCGCGACATCGTTGACGGTCCGCCGCGAACGACAATACAGTGATCTTGAAACTTACTATCCATGTTGGCACGCTGCGGTTGAGAGAACCGGCCATGGATTACGAATTGAACGAGATCTGGGCATACAGCCTCACCTCGTCGACGTGCTTCTACTTGTCCGTCATAGCGGTCGTGCTTTTCGGCAGCATCGCCAGCAGCATGGCGGCCGCGGCGATCGCGGCCGCGGGCGGCGGCGATGCCGGCGGCTTCATGTGAGGACAGCGTAGAGAACAAAGAACGCTTGTTGGGAAATTGGGAGAAGACGGAGTGTCCCTATATCAGTCGGGTCAACGGACCCCGGCGGCGACTCGATGGCTGCAACTGCTGTTCGGCATCGTCTGCATGTCGATGATCGCCAACCTGCAATACGGCTGGACGTTCTTCGTGAACCCCATCCAGGAGAAGTTCGGCTGGGATCGCGCGGCGATCCAGGTCGCCTTCTCGATCTTCATCATCACGGAGACTTGGCTCGTTCCGATCGAGGGATGGTTCGTCGACCGGTACGGGCCGCGCGTCGTCGTGCTGATCGGCGGCGCGCTCTGCGGCATCGCCTGGGTCATGAACGCCTATGCGACGTCGCTCTTCCTGCTCTATGTCGCGGCAGCCGTCGGCGGGGTCGGCGCGGGCGCGGTGTACGGAACCTGCGTCGGCAATTCGCTGAAATGGTTCCCCGACCGTCGTGGGCTGGCCGCCGGGTTGACGGCGATGGGCTTCGGCGCCGGCTCGGCGCTCACCGTCATCCCGATCCAGACCATGATCAAGACGAGCGGATACGAGTCCGCGTTCCTGTTCTTCGGCATTGGCCAAGGCATCGTCGTCCTGCTGCTCGGCCTGTTCCTCGCGGCGCCGCGCCGGGACGAGTTGCCGGGCGCAGCGCCCAAGGTGGCGCAGACCCAGCATCAGTTCACGCCCGGCGAGATGCTGAAATCGCCGGTCTTCTGGGTGATGTACGCGATGTTCGTCATGATGGCGGCCGGCGGCCTGATGGCGACGGCGCAGCTCGGCCCCATCGCGAAGGACTTCAAGGTCGGCGACGTGCCCGTCAGCCTTCTCGGCCTGACCCTGCCGGCCCTGACCTTCGCGGCGACGATCGACCGCGTGCTGAACGGCATCACGCGCCCATTCTTCGGCTGGGTGTCAGACCATATCGGCCGCGAGAACACGATGTTCGTCGCCTTCGGCCTGGAAGCGGTCGGGATCTGGGCGCTCAGCATCTGGGGGCAGAACCCCGTCGCCTTCGTCGTGCTGACCGGACTGGTCTTCTTCGCCTGGGGCGAGATCTATAGCCTGTTCCCGGCGACGTGCGGCGACACGTTCGGCACCAAATACGCGGCGACGAACGCCGGCCTCCTGTACACGGCCAAAGGCACCGCGTCGCTGATCGTGCCGTACACCAGCGTGCTCACAAGCTGGACGGGGAGCTGGTACGCCGTCTTCATCTCGGCAGCCCTGCTCAACCTGATCGCGGCGCTGATGGCGATCTTCGTCCTGAAGCCGATGCGCTTCTCGCACAAGGCGCAATCGGAGCGGATGATCCCGTCGGCCGCGCAATAGAGGCAGCCGGCGACGGACGGATACCGTCTTTGGGCGGCGGCCGGTTCGGCCGCCGCCCATCCGTTCCGCCGTGCCGATCCTTGACACCGTGCGCCGCGGACACACACAGTTGTCCTGAAACGCGGCATCGCTGAACGGAACCGTCCGCCGGAAGAATGGCCAGTCCGATCCACCACGCCCAAGCGACCGAGGAGGCGAAGCGGCTGCGCAAGGAGGCCGGCGCGTGGCTGAAGAACTTGCGCAAGTCGGCCGGCCTGTCGCAGCTCGACCTCGCGACGCGGCTCGGACTCAAATACTATACGTTCATCTCGCAAATCGAGAACGGGATCGGGCGCGTGCCGTCGAACCTGATGGAGCCCTGGGCCGGTCTGGTCGGCGTGACGCCGGCCGAATTCGCGAAACGGCTCCTGAGCTTCTATGATCCGCAAACCTACAGGCTGCTGTTCGACGAATGAGCAACGTCATCTCCTTCCCTGCCTCGGCACGCCGCGCCCGGCCGAGAGCGGACCGGGGACGGTGGAGTGCGGCGGAACTCGCCGAACTGATACGGCTTTTCGGGGCGTGCAGCAGGGGATGCGGCGGCGCGGCGACGTTCGAGACCGGCCAGACGGACATGGGCGATCCGCAATTCTACGTCGTCGGGACCGGACCTGACCTGCCCTGCATCGCCTTCGCGTCGCGGATCGGGACGAGCGGCGGCCACATCCGCTACCTCGTGCAGGACGGAAGCGGCGAGGTCATCGCCGAAGGTGAGACCGCCGCGGCTGCAATAGACATCGCGGTCTCGACGCTGGCGTCGCGAAACCGGCTGCGCCGGATCATGGCTTACCTCGTGCGCTCGATCGCAATGTTTCTGCCCTGCGGGATCGCGCGCGAGGCGGGATGGCTCGACGACTTCTGGATCGAGATCGCCGACAATCCGCTGATCGAGACGCTGATCGGGTATGCCGCTTAGAGCCTCCGCCGAGACCCCAACCGGCTGAACGACAGAGGGAGTAACTCCAGTTGTTCGAGCGTTAGGGCGAGGATCACCGGCCCGATACGGGATGCGCGCGCATGTCACCCCTCAGCCTGCTCCTCAACGTGCTCTGGATCGTGTTCGGCGGCTGGTGGATGGCCGCCGGCTGGGTTATCGCCGGGGCGATCATGGCGATCACGATCATCGGCCTGCCGTGGAGCTTCGCGGCGTTCCGCATCGCGCTCTACACCCTGCTGCCGTTCGGCCAGACGGTCGTGCCGCGCGATGTCGTCGAGGGCGACGGCGGCGGACCGGGCGTGTTCAGCCTTCTCGGCAACCTGATCTGGCTCGTGCTCGCCGGCTGGTGGCTGGCGCTGGCCCACATCGCGACCGCGATCGGCCTCGCCGTGACGATCATCGGCATTCCGTTCGCCTGGGCGCACCTCAAGCTCGCCGGCCTCGCCCTGTGGCCGCTCGGCCGCGTCGTCGTGCCGGCGGAGGAAGCGGAACGGCTGCGACGACTCGGCCGCGCGTGGTAATAGCGGGCGGCGACGGCGGCGGCTGACGGCACGGCACGATCCCGGTACAGTTCGGCGCCCGCCCATCCATCGTTCACCCCACCGCAACCTAGCCCGCCATGCACCTCGCCGACCTGCCGACCCCTTCGCTGATCCTCGACCGGCGCAAGCTCGCCGCCAATCTCGCGACGATGGACGAGCGGGTGCAGCGGCATCCCGGCGTCGGCTTCCGGCCGCACCTCAAGACGGCGAAATCGGCCGATGTGGCGCGGCTCGCGGTGGCGGGCCATGCCGGGGGCATCACCGTGTCGACGGTCGCCGAAGCCGAGTATTTCGCCGATCACGGCTTCCGCGACCTGCTCTACGCCGTCGCGATCGTGCCGGCGAAGCTGCCGCGGATCGCGGCGCTGATGCGGCGGACGGGCGTCGCCATCCTGCTGCTCGTCGACTCGGTCGAGGCGGCGCGGGCGGTGGCGGAGGCGGGCGAGGCGCTGAGCACGGGCTTCGCCGCGCTGATCGAGATCGACACGGGCGAGCACCGTGCCGGTGTCGCCCCGGACTCCCCGGCGCTCGTCGAGATCGGCCGGGCGCTGCACCGCCCGCCCTTTGCGAGCCTGCGCGGCGTGATGACCCATGCCGGCCATTCCTACGGATGCCGGTCGGTCGAGGCGATCGCCGACGTCGCGGAGGCGGAGCGCGCCGGCACCGTGCGCGCGGCGGAGCGGCTGCGCTCGGCCGGGCTGCCGGCTCCGGTGGTCAGCGTCGGCTCGACGCCGACCGCGCTGCATGCGCGGCGGCTGGACGGCGTCACCGAAATCCGTGCCGGCGTCTACATGTTCGGCGACATGTTCCAGAGCGCGATCGGCTCCTGCGCCGTCGACGACCTCGCAGTGTCGGTCCTGGCCAGCGTCACCGGCCACAACCGCGAGACGGGGCACCTGCTGATCGATGCCGGCGGGCTCGCGCTGTCGAAGGACCGCAGCACCGCCGACGCGCCGCCGCCGCACGACGTCGGGTACGGGCTGGTCGTCCGCGAGGACGGGACGCGCTTCCCCGGCGGCGACCTCGTCGTCGCGCGCGCCTACCAGGAGCACGGCGTCGTCCGGCCCGCCGGAGCCGCCGGATCGCCGCCGATTCCGTTCGGCGAACTGCCGATCGGAGAGCGCGTGCGCGTGCTGCCGAACCATGTCTGCATGACCGCCGCGATGTATGACCGCTACCACGTCGTCGACGGCGGGACCTGCATCGTCGCCGAGTGGACTCGCACCAACGGCTGGTGACGTGCGGCCGGCGGCGCCGCGCGCCCGCGGCGGTGAAAGATCGTCCTTTACGCGCCGCGCGCCGGGATCGGGAGCGTTTCGCCGAAACCGGGAACGATGAAACGGCTCTCCGGGATTCCGTGCCGCGCGAGCGCCGTCCGCAGGTCCGCCGCCGGGGCGTCGATCGCCTCGTCGGTCAACTGGAACGTCCCGAAATGGATGCCGATGCTGACCCGCGCGGCGAGGTCGAGATGCGCGCGCGCCGCATCGTCCGGGTTCATGTGCTGCGCCTTCATGAACCAGCGCGGCTCGTAGGCGCCGATCGGCAGCAGCGCGAGGCCGGGCGGCCCGAGCCGCTCCCGGATTGAGGCGAAGTGCGCCGGCGCGTAGCCGGTGTCACCCGCGAAGTAGACGCGCCTCCCGTCCGGCATCGCGACGGCGAAGCCGCCCCACAGGGTCCGGCGCCGGTCGATCACCCAGCGCCCCGACCAGTGCTGCGCCGGCACGAACGTCGCGACGGCGGTGGCAGCGCCCGCGGCACCGGCGGGCGGCAGCGGCGCCGTTTCCCACCAGTCCAGATCGACGCAGCGCGCGAACCCCTGGCGCCGCAGATACGCCCCGTTGCCGAGCCCGGTCAGGATCAGCGGGTCGTCGCGGTCGCGCAGCCGGCGCAGGCTCGGCAGATCCATGTGGTCGTAATGGTTGTGGCTCAGCAGCACGGCATGGATCGGCGGCAAGGCGGCGATCGGCAGACCCGGCGCGCGCACGCGCCGCGGCCCGCCGATATGCGGGAACGGCCCGATCCGCTCGGCGAAGACGGGATCGGTGAGGATGTTGATGCCGGCGGCGCGCAGCAGCAAGGTCGCCTGGCCGATATAGGTGACGGTCGCGTCGCCGGCGGCGCCGAAGGACGGATAGCGCCGGTTCTCGACCCGATCCGGCCAAGCGTGCCGCTTCCCGGTTCGCCGCCATCGGACGAAGTCGGCGAGACGCTTGTCCGTATCGACGCCGGGGTTGAAGAACCGCTTCCCGTCGAAATGGTCGGAGGGCGCGGGCGCCCGCCGCATCCCGCCGTCCATGCCGGTGGCATCCGAAACCGTCGTCACAGGATCTGCTCCCTTTGTCGTCCGGGCCGGACGCGGAAAGGAAGGGAATGTGTTACCCGGCCCGCAGGCTTTCCAGCCCCGCCCAGTCGAACTCGATGCCGTGGCCCGGACGGTCGGGCGCCAGCGCGCAGCCCTCCTCGATGACGAGCGGGGCGGCGATGAAGCGGTCGAGCCCGAAGCCGTGCACCTCCAGATAGGACCGGTTCGGGGCGGCGGCGAGCAGATGGACCGTGAGGTCGTGGACGCCGTGCGAGGTCAGCGGCAGGTTGTACGCCTCGGCGAGGTGCGCGACCTTCATGAAGACGGTGACGCCGCCGCAGTTCGTCACGTCCGGCTCCGGGTAGGTGACGCCGCCCGCCGCGATCATCTGCTTGAACTCGTAAAGCGTGTGCAGGTTCTCGCCGGTCGCGATCGGCAGCCCGCCCTCGCGGACGATGCGGGCATGGCCGGCGACGTCGTCGGGGATCGTCGGCTCCTCCAGCCAGACCAGATCGAACGCGCTCAGCGCGCGGGCGCCGCGGATCGCCTCGTCGACGCTCCAGCGCATGTTGGCGTCGGCCATCAGCGGGAAGTCGGGGCCGAGATGGTCGCGCATCGCGCGGACGCGCTCGACGTCCTCGGAGAGACGCTGCCGGCCGACCTTCATCTTGATCGCGCGGAAGCCCTTGGCGAGGTTGTCGTCGGTCTGGCGCAGCAGCCGGTCGAGCGGAAATTGCAGGTCGATGCCGCCGGCATAGCACGGCACGCGCGGGTCGAAGCCGCCGAGCAGCCGCCACAACGGCAAGCCCTGGCGCCGCGCCTTGAGGTCCCACAGCGCGATGTCGACCGCGGAGATCGCCGAACTGACGGGGCCGCCGCGCCCGCCATAGTGGAGCGCCCACCACATCGCCTGCCACACCGCCTCGATCCGGTCGGCCTCCCGCCCGCCGAGCAGCGGCTTGAGGTAGAGATCGATCAGCGCATGCACCGCCGCGCCGCCGGCGCCGACCGTATAGGTGTAGCCGACGCCCTCGGCGCCGTCGCTGTCCCGGACGCGCGCCGCGATCAGCTCGAAATGCGTGATCGTGCCGTGCGTGCTGTCGGAGAGCGGGACGGGCAGCGGAATGCGATACAGATCGGATCGAAGCGAGGCGATGGTCGTGGTCATGTTCGTTCCCTCTACGTCCGGCAGTTCTCACCGGTTAGGCATGCGCCGTTACGGCAAGACGATGTCTGGAGCCTACCCGCAGTAGGCTCCGAGCCAAGCCGCACGAACATACGCCTGGGAACGATGGAAGCGACCTGAATGAAACGGCGCATCGCGCCAGCGCCGCAGGTTCGCGACGGCAGTGCCGGCGGCGGGGAACGCTCGCCGCCCTGCCGTGCTGCCGCTGCCTGCCCGCTTGCTATCTACCCGCCTGTTGCTGGCTAAGCCGCGACGAGCCGGTCGCCGTCCTCGGCGTGCATCCCCATGTGGCGGCGCAACGCCTCGCGCGCCCGCGACAGGCGCGAGCGGACGGTGCCGACCGGCACGTCTAGGATCTCCGCCACCTGCTCGTAGCGCAGCCCTTCGAGGCCGACGAGCAGGACGACCTGCCGCTGCTCCTCCGGCAGGCGCGCAAGAGCCCGGTCGAGGTCGCGAAGTTCGAGCGAGGCGGTCTGCACGGCCGGAGACGAGAGCCGCTGCGCCATGTCCTCCACGGGGGACGACATACCCTCGCGCACTGCGCTGCGGATCCGGTTGACATGCTGATTGTGAAGCATGGTGAACAGCCAGGCGCGCAGGTCGGTGCCGGGCTTCCAGAGATGCGCCTTGCTGAGCGCGCGGCACAGGCAGTCCTGGACAAGATCGTCGGCACGGCTGGCATCTCGCGTCAGCGCCCGAGCGTAGCGCCGCAGTCTGGGAATTTCCCGCTCAAGCAAGACACCGAAATCGTCCATCGATTCTCCCCTTGTCTTTCGCGCCTTGGTAGGCGCGCCTCTATTGCCGAGGAGAATAAAAGAACAATGTAACCCCCGTATGACCGCGGGAGTAGACAATCGTAAAAAAATGTAAATCAAACGACACAAGATAATTTCTGCGGAAATCCTTCCAAAATTCCGCGATTTTACTTATACACGAATTTCACAATTTGCGATTCTACCGATAGTCGATTTTTATACCGAATGCGATCATCGCAAAGGGACAACGAACGCATTTGCGCCTGCACCAACCCGCGCGGAGCGGACATCTACCGCCGCCGCGCGGGAGAGATCGCGGCTCGTATGTCGAACAGTCAACCGATCCGTCTCGGTCTGTGCCGATACGGGGGGCATGACGCTTCGTAGCGCGGATTGCAATCGAGCGTGGAAACGGCGAGCCCGCCGCGTTCCGCGGTCCACCTTTCCTCGCCTGCGGGAAAGGACACAGTGGGGGGCACGCCGAAAGGCGCGGCGTGAGCCCGAACAGCGAAGAGCGCGCCGCTGTCGCGGAGGGTTACCGGACGTCTCAGGCCCGAGCGGCGGTTGGGTATCGTGCGGCCGGACAGCGCCGCACGACCCCGTCCGTTTCAGACCGCGGCGGTCAACCCTGTCGGGCAGCTGAGGCCGGTGCCACCGAGGCCGCAATAGCCGCCAGGGTTCTTCGCGAGATACTGCTGGTGGTAATCCTCGGCGTAGTAGAACGGCGGCGCGTCGAGGATTTCAGTGGTGACCGGCCCGAACCCGGACTGCGACAGCACGCGCTGGTAGGCGTCGCGCGACGCCTCGGCGAGCCGCCGCTGCTCGGGGGAGGCGACATAGATGCCGGACCGATACTGCGTGCCGACGTCGTTGCCCTGCTGCATGCCCTGCGTCGGATCGTGGTTCTCCCAGAAGATCTTCAGCAGCTGCTCGTACGAGATCCGCTTCGGGTCGAAGACGACGCGGACGACCTCGTTGTGCCCGGTGAGCCCGCTGCATACCTCCTCATAGGTCGGGTTCGGCGTGTAGCCGCCGGCATAGCCGGCCGCCGTCGCATAGACGCCCGGCCCGGCCTCCCAGAACTTCCGCTCGGCGCCCCAGAAGCAGCCCATGCCGAACAGCGCGGTCTCCAGGCCGTCCGGAAAAGGCGGGACGATCCGGTGCCCGCTGACATAATGCGTCTCCGGCACCTTGAGCGGCGTCGCCCGTCCGGGCAGCGCCTCCTCCCGCGCCGGCATCACCGCCTTCTTCCTGAACATCCACATGTCGCGCTGCCTCCCGGCCGGCCGTCGTCGCCCGGCACCGATGCATGGTCGCTGGAATGTGCGATCGGAAGCGGCGGACAGCAAGGGGTCGCAGCAGCCGACGCCAGCCTCGTTCACCCTCCCGGCGATTTGCTGCATCGCATCCACATCAATCGGCGATATTCATCGGCGGCGCACAAGAATTCGGCACTGTTTTTCCTTCAGGAACTCTGAAGAACCGTTCCCGTTCTTCGTCCACAAGCGGTAGCATTGCAGATCGGCTTCCCCGAAGGCCGCACGCACACGGCCCAGTCTCTCGGTCCGATGCTGGAGGAGATCAATGGAATACCGGACGCTCGCAGAAACGAAGGAAGTGGCCGCGGTTCATCCCGTCGACTCTCGCAAGCCCCTGTCGAAGCGAGAGCGCCTGGAACGATGGGCGGACCTGCTGGACGACCACGGCGGCTCGCTGCGGTCGCTCTACGAGACCGAGTTCGCGCCGCGCCATAAGCGCCGCACGATGCGCGAGGACAACTCGCCGCTCAGCGTCGCCTTCGCCGATCCGGTGCTGCGCGGCCAGGGGCTTCAGGGCGACGCCTACGGCGATGCGATCGACTTCTTCGGCCTGAGCCACGGCGAACTGCACCACATCCTGTGCTACTGCCATTGCGGCCATATGATCCGCGCCGGCATGATCGCCACGCGGGTACGCGAGGCGGCGAGCCGCGTCCGCGAGAGCACCGGTTACGGATTGCAGGCCTGCATCGTGACCGCTTCGGCCGTGGCCGCCGCCGCGATCGCCGCGCTGTTCTGAGAACCGGACGGCCGCGCGTTCCCGCGACGGGAGCGCGCGTACGCGCCCGCGCAACCCGCCCCGGAATACCGCCCGGGACGGGCGGCCGGGCGTGTTTCGTACTTTCCAGCGTCGGGATTTCTTCGCCGTCAAAACAAGGGGCCTCGCCGCGATGCGGCGAGGCCCCTAATTTTAGTTCAGTTATCGTTTTCGCCGTCGCCGTCAGCCGGCTTGCGACGGCTTGCCGCCGGCATGCGCGCCTGCCGCCGCCGCCGCTTGGTTGTGCATGGCGCCGCGGCGCGAGACGCTCTGGAGCGCGTCGGCGCCCATCCGCGGCTGCCGCTGCGACACGTCGCCGAGCGAGACGATCCCGACGAGGCGCTTCTGCCGGTTCACGACCGGCAGCCGCCGGACCTGAAGCTCGGCCATGTTCTGCGCGACCTCGTTCAGCTCCTGATCCTCGAAGCAGTACTTGACCTCCGAGGTCATGACCTCCTGAACCCTCGTCTTCGCCGGATCCTTGCCTTCGGCGGCGAGCCGGATCGCGATGTCGCGGTCGGTGATCATGCCGATCAGCCTGTCCTGCTCGCCGACCGGCAGGATGCCGGCGTCGGCCTTGGCCATCGCCGCCGCGGCCTGCTGGACCGTGTCGTTCGGACTGGCCAGTTCGACGTTGCGGCTCATCACCTCGGCGACCGTGCGGCCGTGCTCATGCCGTCCGCCGTTGCCGCCGCCGTTCTCGCCGTGGTGCCGCTCCTCCAGCGGACGCAGGGCATCTTCCGCGGCGCGGCCGGTGGCGCGCAGGATCTCGGCGCTGCCGTCGAGCAGCACGTTGACGCTTTCCCGGACGAAGCGGCCCTGCAGCTCGGCGACGTCCTGGACGCTGCGGCAGCGGATCAGTTCCTGCGGCAGGCGGGCGCTCGCCTGGGCATTGCGCGTCAAGAATTCCAGCCAGGCGCGCTGCGCATCCTGCATGCGGCTCACCGCGGCACGGGTCGACATCACCAGAGCCTGAACGTCGCCGGACGTCTCCTGGGCGGTGTCGCTCAGGATGCTGGCGGCGCGCGCCATCACGTTGCCCATCCGGTTGGCCTGCTCGGCCCCGTTGCCGAGCATCCGGCGCTGCCCTTCGGCCGCCGCCTCGAGCCCGCGATTGGCGGCGTCCGTGGTGCGGCGCACCATTTCGGCGCCGGTCTGCGCTGCTTGGCGCATCGTTCCGGCCGTCCGGTCCGTCATCATCTCGCCGGTGCGACGAACCTCACGGGCCATATCCTTGTCTTTACCGGAACCATGTTGTTCTTGCTTTTCAGCCATGCCTAACCTCTTGCCACAGTACAAAGAAAATCTATCCGTTCGAGCCGGATATCTTTGGTAATTTTCAAGATACACATTGATACGAACGCAGCTCACATCGGAAGGTTCTACGATTATCATGATTTATTTTCGGATTTTCTTTGGTTTACCAAACCAGTTCCTCTGCAATTAATGGTTTCGCAGGTGCGAAATGCGCGTTCGTCCGATGACTGAAGATCGCAACGGGCGAGTCCATCGCAATAGCCCCGGTCGGCTCCGATGCTATCCTGGCCGCGAGTGCGGGACGGTTTCTCGCAACAGCGAGCGGCGGCATGGCGAGCATCGGCATCATCAACACGATCATCCTGCTCGGTGCGCTGCTGGTGCTCGCCGGCATCTTCTCCAGCCTGATCGCTTCCCGCTTCGGCGCGCCGCTGCTGCTCGTGTTCCTGGTGATCGGCATGCTCGCGGGGGAGAGCGGCCCCGGCGGCATCGCCTTCGACGATTACCGCCTCACCTATCTGGCAGGGTCGCTGGCGCTTGCCGTGATCCTGTTCGACGGCGGCCTGCGCACCAAGGTCGCGAGCTTCCGCGTCGCGCTGCGGCCGGCGCTGCTGCTCGCGACGGCAGGCGTGCTGATCACCGCCGCGATCACGGGCGCGACGGCCGTGCCGGCGCTCGGCCTGTCGCCGCTGGAAGGAATGCTGCTCGGCGCGATCGTCGCCTCGACCGACGCCGCCGCGGTGTTCTTCCTGATCCGCACCGGCGGGCTGCAACTGAAGCAGCGCGTCGGGCTCACCCTGGAGATCGAGTCCGGGACGAACGACCCGGTCGCGGTCTTCCTGACGCTGGTGCTGGCGCAAATCCTGCTGGCCGGCGGTCACGCGCCGACGGGCTGGCACGTGCTCGCCCTGCTTGCCGAGGAGGCGGCGATCGGCGCCGCGCTCGGCGTCGCGGGCGGACTCGCCGCGTCGTGGCTGCTGAACCGCCTCGATCTGCCGTCGGGGTTGCAGCCTCTCCTCGTGCTGACGAGCGCGATCCTGATCTTCGCGGCGTCGATGGTCATCGGCGGCAGCGGCTTCCTGGCCGTCTACCTCGCCGGACTGGTCATCGGCAACCGGCCGATCCGCGCCTACGCCAGCGTGACGAGCTTCCACGACGCGGCCACGTGGCTGTCCCAGATCGTGATGTTCGTGCTGCTCGGCCTGCTGGCGACGCCGGCGCGGCTCGTCACGTCGGCCGGCGGCGCGCTCATCGTCGCCGCGGTGCTGATCCTCGTCGCGCGCCCCGTCGCCGTCTTCCTCTGCCTGCACCCGTTCCGCTTCTCCTGGCAGGAGAAGCTGTTCATCTCATGGGTCGGCCTGCGCGGAGCGGTCGGCATCTTCATGGCCTCGGTGCCGAAGCTCGCCGGCCTGCCGCATGCCGACCTCTACTTCAACGTGGCGTTCTGCGTCGTGCTGATCTCGCTGGTCGTGCAGGGCTGGACGCTGACGCGGAGCGCAAAGTGGCTGGGGCTGACGCTGCCGCGGCGGAAGCGGGAGGTGCACAGGGCCGAGCTGGACCTGCCGGGACAGCTCGAATACGAGCTGGTCGGCTATCCGATCCCGGCGGACAGCCCGATCCTGCACCATGCCGCCCCGCCCGCCTGGGCGCGTCCGATCCTGGTGGTGCGCCGCGCGCGGATCCTGACGCCGCCCGAGGCCGGCGAGCTGGAGCCGAACGACTACGCTTATTATCTGGCGCCGCCGTGGCGCGTGCAGGCGCTCGACCGGCTGTTCATCGCGCCGGACGAGATCGACGAGGCGGATCTCGGCTTCTTCGGCGAGTTCGCCTTCGACGGCGACGTGACGCTCGGCGCGCTCGCCGACCTGTACGGGCTGCCCGTCCCGGCGGACAGCCGCGGCGTCACGATCGCCGATCATTTCGCGCGGACGATCAACGAGCATCCGGTGATCGGCGACCGGCTGCCGGTCGGCGGCAGCGCGCTGGTCGTGCGCGACGTCGAGGGCGACCGCGTCCGCCGGATCGGCCTTCAGCTCGAAGTGCCGAAGGCGCCGCATCCCATCCTCGACCGGTTGAGGACGCTCGTCCGCCGCCGACGGGGACCGCAGCGGGATTCGGCCGCATCGCTGCCGCCGCCGGTCACGGCGACGATGCCGACCGATGGCGCCGCCCCGAAATCATCGGAAACGAATGGTTAATAGAACGTGGCTAGGCTCCACTTGGCGGCGATGGTAGTTCGGGGGGCTTCGTGACGTTGGCGTTTTCGGCGGGGCGGGACATCGCCTCGGTCGGGCATCATTTCTTCATCGGGCTTCAGCCGGGCGCTGCGCTGACCGACCATGACAAACGGCTGCTGAGCGCGCTGCGTCCGGCCGGCGTGATCCTGTTCAAGCGCAATTTCGAGGCCGGACTCGGCTACGACGACTGGCTGGAGCGGCACGCGCGGCTGATCGCCGGCGTGCGGGGCTGCGTCGGCCGCGACGAGCTGTTCATCGCGATCGACCACGAGGGCGGCAGCATCGTCCGGCCGCCGCGCCCGATCACCGTGTTCCCGCAGGCCGCGGACTGGGCGGACCGGTCCTTCGAGGTCGCCGAGGCGATGGGGACCGAACTCGCGTCGCTGGGCGTCAATGTCAGCTTCGCGCCGGTCCTCGACATCGATTCGAACCCGAAGAACCCGGTGATCGGCCGCCGCGCCTTCGGCACGACGCCGCCCCCGGTGATCGAGTCGGCCTGCCGCTTCGTCGACGGCATCGAGCGCGCCGGGGTGCTCGCCTGCGGCAAGCACTTCCCCGGCCATGGCGACACCGAGACCGACTCGCATTTCGAGTTGCCGGTGCTCGACGCCGACCTCGCGACGATCCGGGGACGCGAGCTGGTGCCGTTCGAAGCCCTGGTCCGCCACGGCATCGGCATGATCATGACCGCGCATATCCTGTTCTCGCGGATCGAGCCGGAGACGCCGGCGACGATGTCGCGCGACCTGATCGAGGGCGTGCTGCGGCGGGAGATGGGCTTCGACGGCGTCGTCACCTCGGACGACATCGGCATGCATGCCGTTTCGCGCCTGTTCGAAAGCGCGGAGGCGACGGTCCGCACGATCAACGCCGGCTGCGACCTCATCATGGTGTGCAGCCACCGCACCGACACCGCCCGCGCCTATGGATTTGCCGAGGCGATCCTAGACGGGCTTCGGCGGGGCGAGATCGCCGAGGCGACGCTGGCGGCCTCGTTCGCGCGTGTCGAGCGGCTGCTTGCCCGGGCGCCCTGCCATGCGGTGCGCCGCCTGCCCGACGAGACTCTCGCCGGGCATGCCGCGCTCGCCGAGGCGATCCGTAACGGTGCGCCCGAGCACTACCCGGCATCGGTGGTGTGACCGAAGGCGCCGGCCGGACGGGCGGCGACGGCGGCGATCAGCTGCCACCGACTCCACCCGGTCGGCCGCACACGGTCAGCTCCGGCAGGCCAGCGATGCCCGCACCGCCCGCGGCACGAGGTAGTAGCTGTCGGGCGTGAAGTACGACGCGAAGAAGTTCGCGTCCGGTCCATAGTCGGGATAGATGCCGGCGAACAGCGGGTCGCAGTTCGGCGCCCGCATCTTGACCAGCTGGCTCGTTTCCCGCGGCAGTGTCACGGCGCACGGCGTCGTGCAGACGGTGCCGTCCGACAGATCGGCGACCGCTCCGGCCGGCTCCGTCACGATCTCGACGGTCTGGTTGGATGACCTGACGGGAGCGGCGCAGCCGGCGACGGCAGCCGCGACGAGGAGAGACGCGGCGAAGACGAGCGGCGAACCGGCCCGGCCCGGACGCGAAGAAGCAGGGGACATCTCTCGAAAGCCTCCGACGACGAAAAGCAGCGCCACGCTGTCCCGAACGGCCGATGCCCGTCAAGCGGCACGGTAACCGGCCGGAACGATCCGTCTCGGGCGGCGCTCTTCCTCCGCGATCCCTGGACCGCTTTTTTACGAGGTGGTAGCCCTCGTCCGCGGCCTGCGGGCGGCCGCGGCAGATGCGGTCAGGCAGCGAACACCGGCTCCCCCTTCGCGGCGGCCGGCGCCGCCGTGCCGTCATCCCCGCTGCGCCGCCGCAACGATTCGGTGCGATGGCGGCCGGACTCGGGGAGATCCATCAACCGGCGCAGCGTCTCGCGCGCCCGCGACAGGCGGGAGCGGACGGTGCCGACCGGCACGTCGAGGATCTCCGCCACCTGCTCGTAGCGCAGCCCTTCGAGCCCGATCAGCAGGACGACCTGCCGCTGCTCGTCGGGAAGCTGCCCGATCGCACGGTCGAGATCGCGCATCTCAAGCTTCATCGACTGCGTCGCCGGCATCGACAGCAGCGGCGCCACCTCCTCCACGGGGGTCGACAGACCTTCCCGGACTACCTTGCGCACGTCATTGACATGCTGGTTGTGCAGCAGCGTGAAGAGCCAAGCCCGCAGGTTGCTGCCCGGTTCCCAGAGATGCGCCTTGCGCAGCGCGCGGCAGAGCGTCTCCTGAACGAGATCGTCGGCCCGCGCCGCATCGCGCGTGAGGGCGCGTGCATAACGGCGCAACCGCGGAATCTCCGTTTCGAGCAATCGGCCGAAATCGTCCAATGCCACTCCCCTTCGTAAGTCTTTTGCCGCGGCGGCGGCTGTCGCCGTCGCTGCGATCTTCTCGCAGGTCACACTATAGGGGGCTCATGTAACCAGGGTATGTACGATCAGCAAAATGATGGTAAAGGAATGTAAGAATTATTCTCTGAGTTGAGACTCCATCCGCCCCTCATCTAACTCTCATCCCATGGTTTTATACTATCCGATTGGAATCAACTTATTTTCAGAAGAAATGTACTCCGGATTGAATAACGCCGCGGCAGATCAAGGTATCGCGCATTGAGGAACTTTGATTCGCGCGGCGGCGTAGAACGGCCGGTAGCAGAGAGGCGGAACGAGCATGGAGAGCAGGTCGACGGAGCCCGGCCACTGGCGCGCGAAGGCCGATGCCTTCGCCATGGCCGCACTGGCGGCGGACGACAAGCAGCTCGCGGCCCGGCTGGCGGCGCTCGCCGCCGCATGCACCGACACCGCGGCACGGATCGACGCGGCGCACCGGCTGTCGCGGCGGCGGGTACTCCTCGGCCGGCGCTGGCGTATCCGCTGGCGGCGGCTGATCGCCGCACGCCTCCGCAGCCGGCACCTCGCCGCGGTGTGACCGGCGCCGTGGCCGGCGAGGCTGCCGCGACCGACCCGGATTCCGCACAAGGAGCAGCGCTGCCTTGCACGCTGTTCCGGGGAGGAATCCGGACTAGGCACACAACATCTCTTCGCAGATGCAGCAATCCGTCTCCGGCGGTGTTAGGCTGAAAGGCCGCGGCACTCCAAGTGCCGCCCGGCATGCGTACCGGAGTACCGAATGAGAGTCGCTGCTTCGATCGCGAGCAGGCCCGGCGGGATCCTCTCGGCGCCTAGCACGTACCGGCGGAATCGCGAGCACCGTCTGCTGATCGACGCCCTGACGGATAGTGGCGTGCTGCCGCCCGACCTCGCCGAGACGGCGGTCGCGGAAGACACGGCGCAGCCTTCCACGTCACTTCTTGAGTGCGCCGCCGACTGAAAAATCGGCCTGTAACAGGTCGAAGTCGCAGTATCGGTATCGCTTGCCCGGCCGGATTCCTGCGGGATTCGACAGGGATCTGTCATTTGTTGCGACGCCCTTCAGGGTGTCTTTCCCAAACCGCACAATGAGTGATAGAATGCCTTACTTTCGCAAGGTGAGGCATGGCAAGTCGTTATCCCCCATTCCGGTGCATCGAAGCTTTCGTAGCGGCGGCTCAGGCCCTCAGCTTCACGGAAGCGGCATCCAGCCTACGGATCACCGTTCCTGCGGTGAGCCGAAGGATCCAAACCCTTGAGACCGATCTCGGCGTCCGGCTGTTCCGTCGCGGCCATCGCGCCGTGACGCTGACGCCGGCCGGCGAGAGCTATCTCAAGAAGCTGCTCCCAGCGCTCGGCACGATCCGGGAGGCCAGCGATTCGCTGCGGGCGACGCCCCGCCGCCGCTCGCTGAAAGTCAGCCTGCCGGCGTCACTGGCGGCACATTGGCTGGTCCCGCGGCTCGGCGCCTTCCAGGCGCGGCATCCCGGCATCCAAGTCGAACTGGAGACCGTCGTGGACGACGTGGCGCTCGACCGCGCCGAGGTCGACGTGGCGATCCAGCTCGGCACGGGACACTGGCCCGGCTTCCACGCCGACCTGCTGTTCGAGGTCGACGCCTATCCGGTGTGCAGTCCGGCGCTCGCCGACGAGATGCTGCGCACGCCGCATGATCTGGAGCACTGCACGCTGCTCGGGTCGAGCCAGATCCCGGAGCTGTGGCCGACATGGCTGCGCGCCGCCGGACAGCAGCCGCTCGGCCGCTATCGCTACGTCGCCTACGACAACCTCCAGCTGCTGTACGAGGCGGCTGCGACGGGTCTCGGGGTCGCGATCGCGGTCGACGTGATGGCGCGCCCGCTGCTTGCGTCGGGGCGGCTCGCCGAGCCGTTCTCGCTGCGGACGAAGCTGTCGCGGAGCTACTACGTGATCTGCCGCGCGACCGACACCGCACGGCTGCCGATCCACAACTTCCGGATGTGGCTCCTCGAAGAGGCGGCGATGTGGAACAGCGGGCCGAAGATGTCGCTGCAATCCTCGGCTCCATCGTCCCCCTCGGCGGAGACGGTGCGGTCGCCGGTCGTCGTCGGATAGAGGCGGTCCGCCGTCCGGGACGGAAGGGGCGCCGGTCGTTTCCGCCGGTCGCCCTGGTGGGATGCAGCAGCCGGCCTGTCCCGACGGATCGGGGGTGGTGGTCTAATGGCGGCAGCCCGCCCGCACGCGGTGCGGGTGGGCGGCGTCGCTAGAGCACCGACACCCCGAATGCGTCGAGGATCAGGAGGAGGTTGAGCGTCAGGACCATCAGGGTCGCGGCGCCGGCCACCATGGTCAGCGTTCGCGAACTCGCCATCGCGCCCATCACGCTGCGCCGGCTCGTCAGCACGAGCAGCGCGATCATCGGCACGGGCAGCACCAGGCTCAGCACGACCTGACTCATGACGAGCGCTTCGGTCGCGTCGACGCCGAGAGCGACGATTGCGGCCGTCGGCAGCATCGTCACGATGCGCCGGACCCAGAGCGGAATCCGCCAGTGCACGAAGTCCTGCATGATGACCTGCCCGGCCATCGTGCCGACCACCGAACTTGACAGGCCCGACGCCAGCAGCGCGACCAGGAAGACGGCCGCCGCGGCGTTGCCGAGCAGCGGCCCGAGCGTGCGGTATGCCTGCTCGATGCCGGCGGATGCCGCCCGGCCGGCCTCGATATCGGGAGCGAAGACGGCGGCGGCGACGCAGACCATCGCGAGATTGACGATGCCGGCCATGCCGAGCGCGAGCGCGACGTCGACGTGCGACAGCCGCACGGCGGCGCGCGCGAAGACGCCGTGCCGCCGCTCCGTCGCGCTCACGCTGTCCCGCGCCAGTCCCGAATGCAGGAAGATCGCGTGCGGCATCACGGTCGCGCCGACGATCCCGGCCGCCAGCACCACGCTTCCGGGACCGCCGAACCGCGGCAGGAAGGCACCGACGGCGACCTGCCCCCAATCGGGGCCGGCGAGGACGACCTCGACGACGTAGCAGAGGCAGAGCAGCCCGACGAGCACGCCGACCACGGCTTCGAGCCGGCGGCTCCGGCCGGACTTCTGGAGCATCAGGATGAGATAGGTCACGACGCCGGTGATCAGCACGCCGGCAAGCAGCGGGATGTGCAGCAGCAGCGCGAATCCGATGCTGGCGCCGAGGAACTCGGCGACGTCGGTCGCCATCGCGGCGATCTCGCTGACGGCCCACATCGCGTAGACCACCGGCGCCGGCAGGCGATCGCGGCACAGTTCGGCGAGGCTGCGGCCGGTGACGATGCCGAGCTTGGCCGACAGTGCCTGGAACAGCATCGCGGTCACATTCGCCAGCAGCACGACCCACAGCAGCCGGTAGGCGAAGCGCGCCCCGGCCTCGATGTTCGTGGCGATGTTGCCGGGGTCCATGTAGGCGACCGAGGCGAGGATCGCCGGTCCGGCAAGCGGCGCCAGACGCCCGATCGCGCCGCGCCGCCGGAACGGCGTCGGGGCGGATGAGGCCGCGGCATCGTCGGCGGCAACCGGGCGCATGGCGCGCAGCGATGTGTCGTCGGGAGGCATGCGAGGGGAAATCCGTTGCGGCTGAGGACGCGGCCGGCGGCGGCCGGAAGCGGAAGCCTGTCTCAGTAGGCTCGCAGCGCTCCCCATCCTCCAACCTCGCGGGTCGCAGAAAGTTCGTTACGCGAGCGGCGGCCGTCAAGCCGGCCCGGGAAACGAGCGGCAACACATCTCCGGGAGAGGGTTGGCGGACGGCTTGCGAGCGATCGCCCCATGCCGGCCGGTGGCGCCCGACCTTGCCGCCACGGGACCGATTGCCGCCGCGGCCGCGTTGACGGAGACAGGCGATGCGGCGACACTCACCCCAGGCGGGAAAGGAGAGCCCGATGCCGGATTCCCTGCACGTCGTCTGTCCGCAGTGCGACACGGTCAACCGCGTGCCTTCGGCCCGGCTCGGCGCGGGCGGCAAGTGCGGCCGGTGCGGCGGCAAGTTGTTCGACGGCCGGCCGCTGGCGCTGGACGAGGAGCGGTTCGCACGGCATGCCGGGAGCAGCGACGTTCCGTTGCTCGTCGATTTCTGGGCGGCCTGGTGCGGGCCGTGCCGCGCGATGGCGCCGGTGTTCGAGCGCGCGGCGGCCGAACTGGAGCCGCAGTTCCGCCTCGTCAAGGTCGATACCGATGCCGCGCCGCAGCTTGCCGGGCGGCTCCATATCACCGGCATCCCGACCTTGATGCTCGTGCATGACGGCCGCGAGGTGGCGCGCACCGCAGGCGCGATGCCGCTGCCGCAGCTCCTCGAATGGGCGCGGCGGCACGCCCCGGCGGCGGCCGGAAACCCGTCCGCGTAGCCCGGATCAACCAGGCGGGGGCGGAGCGGCCAGGGTGAGCGTGCGGATGGCGGGCGGGTCGCCGAGCTGAAGCTCGATGCGGTAGCCTTGCCAGCTCGCGCGGTAACCGGCCGGATCGGGCAGCGCGAAGGCGGCGCTCGACACGACGACGGACGTCGCGTCCGATCCGCCGCCGAGCGGCAAACCGATTCCGATGCCGCTGCCGAACCCGCCGCCGCGGCTGCCGCTGAACCCGCCGAGGCCGAACCCGACCGACGGACCGCCGCCGTAGCCGCCGCCGGAAACGCGCCGGTCGGTGTTGATGCTGCTGGCCGGCGTCGCCTCGCCGGTCGGCGCGATCAGCCGGGCCACGCGCAGCGGCTGGTCGCCGGTCACGGTGACCTGGATCGCGTTGCTCTGCGGGATGAAGCTCGCATTGACCGCCGGCTCGGCGGGACCGGTCGAGCAGGCCGCAGCCGCGGCGACGGCGAACAGCGGGAGGAGGATGAGGGATTTGCGCATGTCGGTTCGAAGCACAACAACGGGCCGGCCAGGTAGGTTCCCGCTGCGTCCCTCCACTCCGACCGCGCGCAACCGCACGGCGAGCCGGCGCACCTCATGCCGGCGGCGCATGCCTGCGCGCTTCCATGGCGCATGACGGCGGCACCGGTCGGCCTATATAAATTCCATTCCGCGGGACCGGCCACGCCGGTCCCGTCCTGCGCCGTGGTAAAAAGGAGCGCGTGATGACGCCGGTCTGGCTCAATCGTCTTTTCGCACTCACGTCAGCCTTGGACCGCGGCAAGGCCGGCAACGCCGCTCCGGCGAGCCCGGCGCTCAAGAAGGCGTGCCGCCTCGCTTATGCCGTGATCTCCGAGAAGGGCGAGGCGTCGGGTGCGGCGCTCGCACGCGAGCTGACCGAATCCTACCGCGCGCTCGACGCGGCCGAGAGGCTCGCCTTTTTCCGGATTCTCGTCGCCGAGTTCGCACCCGATCCCGAGCCGCTGCAGGAAGCGGCGGAGGCCTATGCCGCGGACCCGACGCCGGAAGGCGCAATGCTGCTCTTCGAGGCGGCCGAGCCGCCGCGGCAGGAGGTGCTGCGGCGGATGAACATGGCGCCCGGCGGCACCGCGCAACTGGTCGCGATGCGCGCCGAGATCCTCGGCGAACTGCGCCGGAACTCCGAACTGCGGCCGCTCGACAGCGATCTTCGGCACCTGTTCGCCTCGTGGTTCAACCGCGGCTTCCTGGAACTGCGCCGCATCGACTGGAACACGCCGGCATCGATCCTGGAGAAGCTGATCGCCTACGAGGCGGTACACGAAATCCAGGGCTGGGACGACCTGCGGCGGCGGCTGGCGCCCGACCGGCGCTGTTTCGCCTTCTTCCACCCGGCGCTCGGCGACGAGCCGCTGATCTTCGTCGAGGTAGCGCTGGTCCGCGGCATCGCCGGGGCGATCCAGCCGCTGCTGGCGCGCGGCGGCGGCGAGCCGGGGACGGCGGAAGTCGCGAAGAAGCCCGACGCCGCGATCTTCTACTCGATCAGCAACTGCCAACCCGGCCTGCGCGGCATCTCCTTCGGCAACTTCCTGATCAAGCAGGTGGTCGAGGAACTGCGCCAGGAGATACCCAGCCTGAACAAATTTGCGACGCTGTCTCCGGTGCCAGGGTTCCGGCGCTGGCTGGAGCGGCGGATCACCGTCGGCGCACGCGACCTGCTTCGCCCGGAGGACCGCACGCGGATCACCGCACTCACCGGCAAGCGCGGCGCGAAGGGCGCATTCCAGTCGCTGCTGACGATCCCCGACTGGCCCGACCAGCCCGACATCGCCGCAGTGCTGCGCGGCCCGCTGATGCGGCTCTGCGCCGAGTACCTGACCGACAGCAACGGCGGCAGGGGGCCGAGCGATCCGGTCGCGCGGTTCCATCTCGGCAACGGCGCGCGTCTAGAGCGCATCAACTGGCTCGGCAACGTGTCGCCGCGCGGCATCGCTGAGTCTTACGGTCTGATGGTGAACTACCTCTACAACCCGGACCGCATCGAGGCGAACCACGAGGTGTTCGCGCGTTCCGGTACGGTCGTGCGGTCCGACGCCGTCGAGTCGCTGCTGCGCGAGGGTCCGGCGGCGCGCAGCGCGGCGACACTGCGCTCGCTGGTCGGCGGCGGCAGCAGCGGCCGGCGGAGCGCGCTCCCGCCGCCGCGACGGCTGCCGGCACCCGCGCCCGCCACCGGCGATGGCGCCGCGGAGCCCGGCGCCGGTAACGACGGCGACGGACCTGCCGCGGAACGTGAGCCGGAAGCGGCAACAGTTGCGGGAGCGGATCTGCCGCCGCGCGAGACGAAATCGTGAGACGGTCGCGAGGGGAGATGCTCTACACCGGAGTCCACCCGGTTCTCACCCACACGCGGTTAAGGATTGAACAGTAACGTTCGAACCACCAAGGCACCAAGAGCACCAAGAGGAGTGTCGCCGCGCGCCGCGCGCCTGGACATCCTTGGTGCTCTTGGTGGTTCGAACGTTGTTTTTGTTCCGTTATGGTGCCGAGGCGACCTCGATCGCCGGATTGAACGCCGGGCGGGAATCCGTCGCGAAGCCGCGCTCACCCTTCCAAGTTTGATCTCCGCCCGCGCTACTGATCCGTCGGCTGCCCGCCCCGCTTTCGCGAGGCGAGCAGGATCTCGACCATGCCGGGATAGGCGCTGGAGACGCCCTGGGCCATGCGGCGGGCCTCGTCGGGCTCGGCCGCGTCGACGATCACGCAGGCCGACGCCATCAGCATGGCCTTGACGATGTCCTCCAGGTTGCCGCCGCTCTCCTGGAGCTTCGCGGCGAGGGCGATGAAGGCGTTGCCCTGACGGGTCGCCGTCTCCGCCTCCCGAAGGTGACGCAGTTTCGAGAAATCGATCAGGTCGGCCATAGTCCCCCGCGAACGGCGCCAGCATACCGCCATTCCACCGCAGCAGCGCCCCGCCTCAACGATGCCACAGCGGCTCCAGGCGCGGCGCGGGCTGCTGCGACCATACCGGGCCGACGAAGGCGAACTGGTGTTCGGCGCGTCGCACGTCCTGTTCGCTCGGCTGGCTCGTCCACAGCAGGAACTGGCCGAGCACCTCGGTTTCGGTGCGGATGACGAGCGCATCGCCATCGGGGAGCGTGACGAGGTCGTAGATCCACGGCAGCGGTTCCAGCCGCGCCGAGATCGGATCGACGCCGCCGGCATGCAGGATCATCATACGCACGTAGACCATCAGCCGCGACAGCCCGTGCTTCGCCAGGCGGTAGCGCGGATGGGCGCGAAGCGCCCGCTCGCCCTCGGCGCCCATGGCCGGCAGCGCCTCCAACGTCGCCACCATGCGCGGGCCGGTCGGCGACTCCATCAATATCTGGCCCTCGACGACAAGAGCCGGCGCACCGATGTCGCGCATGATGGCGAGCAGATGTCCGCGCTCGATCTCCCAGAGCGGCGGTGTCCCCTTGAGAACGATCGAGCGGGCGCGTTCCATACGAGGGTAACGGCGAACGCCGCCCGTCATCTCGCCACCGCCGTTCACGGTCTTAGCCATGCGTCGGTCACCGCTGCAAAGTGAAGGGCCGGGCGCCGGTCTCGATCTCGGTCGCCTCACGGTCGAGCCGGTCGGCGAGATCCCTGAGATATTCGGCGGTCGCGGCCGGCACGTCGGTCGTTGCAATCTTGCGCGCCCGCGCCGCGGTCGCGCGCAGATCGGCAAGGTACGTCGCCACGGCTTCCTTTTGGTCCGGTTCCGTACCGCCGCTGTCGGCGCCGTCCGGCGCCATCTCGTCCTCGTCGTCGTCGTCCTTCATCGGTGATTTTTCGCGGGTGCCCCGCACCTTTTTCCCACTGGCCATAATCGGAGAGAGACGGTTCGATGTTGCCGATGCTGCCGACATGATGGCACCGCAAGGGATGAGTTTGCACCCGCTTCGCAATCGCCTGCGTCGTCTTTGCGCGTTCGCCCTCGGCGGCACCGCGATGCTGTCCGCCACGCCGTCGCCGGTCCGTCCGCAGACCGACGAGATCCAAGTCTATACCGGCGAGGTCAACAAGCCCGGCCAATTCGGCGTCACGCTTCACAACAACTACGCCGTGATCGGCCGGCGCGAGCCCGAGTTTCCCGGCGCGGTCGTGCCGGAGCATTCGCTGAACGGCGTGCCGGAATTCGCCTACGGCGTTACCGACTGGTTCGAGATCGGCGCGTACCTGCCGCTCTATAGCGTGACACGGGACGGCCGTTTCCTGCTCGACGGCGGCAAGCTCCGCGCGCTCTTCGCCGTGCCGGACGCGGCGGAGCGCAGCTTCTTCTACGGGGTGAATTTCGAGCTGAGCTACAACGCCCGGCACCGGGCCGCCAGCCGCTATGCCGCCGAGGTGCGGCCGATCGTCGGCTGGCGATTCAGACAGGTCGACGTCATCCTCAATCCGATCGTCGATTTTCCGTTCGACGGCATCGGCGCGCTCGCCTTCGCGCCGGCCGAGCGCGTCGCCTACAATTTTTCGAAGACGTGTGACACTTGGTCGGCCTGCTTACCTTCGGCTGGCCCGCCTGCTTCTACGTTACCGGTGCGCTCGGGCTGATCTGGATCGTGGCGTGGTGGGCTCTCTACCACGGTCCCCGGCACCTATTTCCTGGCGTTGCTGCTGCTGCACCTGCTCATGCCGCGCTTCGGCCAGGCTGAAGCCCAGGGCTGACGACCGGCGCCGAAACCGCAGTGACGGTCCAGCGGACAATGGAAAATCAGCTATGGCGAGAGCGACAAGAACAGAGGGTCCTCTCGCCCACGATGGAGGTTTTGCAATGAACGTCGTCATCACGAATCCGCCCCGTGTCGCCCAGGCGACGGCAACGGCCTTCGAACCCTACGGAGTCGCCACGGTGCATGAAGCGCAAGGACGCAAGGGCCTGCTCGCGTCGTATATGCGCCCGGTCTGGCCGCGGGCGCGGGCGATCGGCTCGACGGTGACCGTCTCCATCCCGCCGGCCGACAACTGGATGATCCATGTCGCGGTCGAGCAGTGCCGTGAGGGCGATTTCCTGGTGGTGGCGCCGACCTCGCCCTCGGATGCCGGATATTTCGGGGAGCTGCTGGCCTGCTCGCTGGCCGCCCGCGGCGTGGTCGGGCTGGTGATAGAGGCCGGCTGCCGCGATGTCGCGGCGCTGGCGGAGATGCGGTTCCCGGTCTGGTCGAAAGCGATTTCCGCCCAAGGCACGGTCAAGGAGACGCTCGGCTCGGTGAACGTGCCCGTCGTCTGCGCCGGACAGCTCATCAATCCGGGCGACCTGATCGTCGCCGACGACGACGGCGTGGTAGTGCGGCGCGCCGAGGCCGAGCAGGTGCTGCGGGCCAGCGAGGCGCGCGAGCGCAAGGAGGAGGCAACGCGCGCCCGCTTAAAGGCCGGGGAACTCGGCATGGACGTATACGGAATGCGCGAGAAGCTGGCGCAGAAGGGTTTGGTTTACCGCGAGGCATCGCGGGGCGAAAGTGACTGATGACCTGCGTAGCGGCCGTGCAGATACATGAGGAAGACTGGGATGGAAACGACGCTTGACGAGGCGGTCCCTGGCGCGAGGCCAGCGGATCAGCGCGTGCTGCGCACGGCGGTCGGCAACTATCCGCATACGGCGGCGATCCGCTCCGGCCAGGTCGTATCCAACCTTCTGCGGCTCGACTTTTCCGACGCGCCGCCGGTCGCGAATCGGGCCTTCGCGCCCATGGTTCGGGAAGGCCGGTACGATGTCTGCGAGATGGCGATCGCCACCTTCCTGCAAGCCAAGGCGTACGAGAAGCCCCTGGTGCTGCTGCCGGTAACGCTCGCCGCGCGGTTCCAGGAGGGTGCTCTGCTCTGCCGTGCGGATTCGGACCTGCGCTCGCCGGCCGACCTCGGCGGACGGCGGGTTGGCGTGCGGGCCTATAGCCAGACCACCGGGTTGTGGCTGCGCGGCATCCTCGCCGACGCGCATGGCGTTCGACCGGAAAGCGTACGGTGGGTCACCTTCGAGGACGCGCATGTGGCGGAGTATCGCGACCCGCCTTGGGCGGAGCGAGCGGCGCCCGGCCAGGACATGCTCGCCATGCTGCGGAGCGGGGAGTTGGACGCCGCGATCTTCGGCAACGAGCTCCCCAAGGATCCGTCGCTGCGCCCGGTTTTCCCGGACTCGGCCGCCGCGGCCGAGGCGTTCTGGCATTCGCATGGATTGGTTCCGGTCAATCACTTGCTGACGGTCAGGCGCGAGCTTGCGCTGAGCGACCCCGCGCTGGTCCGGGAGCTGATGCGGATGTTCGCCGCGGCGAGAAACGCGGCGCCCCCGCGCCCCGGCGAGCGTGATGCGTTGCCGATGGGCCGGGCGGCGTTGCAGCCCGCGGTGGACCTCGCCCTGCGCTACGCGGCGGAGCAGGAATTGCTGCCGCGACCGCTTGGTGTCGCCGAGATTTGGGAAGGGTTGCCGCCCGACGTAGCGTGACCACCATCGCCTGAAGGAGGATGCCGAGCGCACTGCCGGCCCGACCTCCCTCCGGCGGACTGCACCGCCGCAAGCCTGTTCAACGAAAAGCGGCTCCGCCGCCACCCATCCTGGAGGAAATAAACTATGGCCCGCATTCTGGGCGCCATCACCGCGTCGCACACGCCCACGATCGGCTTCGCCTACGACCAACAGAAGCAGGACGACCCGACCTGGGCGCCGATCTTCGAGGCCTTCCGGCCGATCCAGCAGTGGCTGGAGGAGAAGAAGCCGGACGTGCTGTTCTACGTGTTCAACGACCACGTCACCGGCTTCTTCTTCGACCATTATTCCGCCTTCGCCCTCGGCATCGGCGATTCCTACGCCGTGGCGGACGAGGGCGGCGGCCCGCGCAACCTGCCGCCGCTGCGCGGCCATACCGGACTGGCCCAGCACATCGGCTCGTCCCTCATGGCGGACGAGTTCGACATGAGCTTCTTCCAGCACAAGGCGCTCGACCATGGCTGCTTCTCGCCGTTGTCGATGATGACGCCCCCCAAACCAGACTGGCCGGCGCCGATCGTGCCGCTGCAGGTCGGCGTGCTGCAGTTCCCGATCCCATCGGCTGCGCGCTGCTTCAAGCTAGGGCAGGCGGTGCGCCGCGCCATCGAGAGCTATCCCGAGGACCTCAGCGTCGCGCTGATCGCCACGGGCGGCCTGTCCCATCAGGTGCACGGGGAGCGCGCCGGCTTCAACAACACCGAGTGGGATATGCGCTTTCTCGACCTGTTCGAGAAAGATCCCGAGTCGCTGGCGCAGATGACGATCGCCGAATACGCCACGCTGGGCGGCGTCGAAGGCGCCGAGGTCATCATGTGGCTCGTCGCCCGCGGCGCGCTCTCGGGCGCGGTGCGCAAGGTCCATCAGAGCTATTACCTGCCGTCGATGACCGGCATCGCCACCGCGATCTACGAAAACGAGGCAGCGCCGCTGCCCGCCTCAGCCATGAACGTGCACCGCGCGCGCATGGCGCATGAGCTGCAAGGCGCGGACAAGCTGGACGGCACCTATCTGTTCACGCTCGGCCGCAGCGTAAAAGGCTATCGGCTGAACAGCTTCCTGCATCGCCTGATCGAGCCGGAGCACCGCGCCCGCTTCCTGGCCGACCCCGAAGCCGCGTTCGCCGACGCCGGACTGACCGAGGAGGAGCGCGATCTGGTGCGCCGCCGCGACTGGCAGGGCATGATGCGCTACGGCGTGATCTTCTTCATGCTCGAGAAGCTGGGCGCGGTGATCGGCGTGTCGAACCTGCACATCTACGCCGCCATGCGCGGACAGACCCTGGAGGAGTTCCAGAAGACCCGCAACGCGCCGGGCGCGCTGTATTCGGTAGCGGGAAAGGACGCCGGCAAGCTGGATTGGGACAAGAAGAAACCGGCCGCGGAGTGATTCGCTCCGGTGGCTGCTGACGGGCCGCCGACGCGAAGAAGTTCGCCGAGACAATTCAGAGCCGTGACGATGCTGCGCACTGCCGCAGCATCGCCGGACCCGACAATTCCGTCGTAAGCCGGTCGGTCCGGTGGATCCGGCTCCGGATCATTGACATCCAATATGGATCAAGGCGTTGAGCCGCGACGCTGTGACGGCGTCGCAACGGACGGATTCCGGGGCGTTGGAAATACAGGAATGGAAACAGGGACAAGACACTGATTCGAAACGATATCTGCTCCGGAAAAACAGGAGGAAAACAGGAAATTGCGCCTGTTATTTTCCTGTTCCCGCC
>DASWRT010000094.1:0-8266 GCA_036403035.1 Allostellaceae bacterium
CCGCGCCGGCCGTCGGCGTCGCCGGATAACCGCCGGGGCGGATCGGCCCGTTGAGAAGTGAGACAGGCGGCCGGAGCGAGTCTGACTGCCTGCACTGCTAAGCCGGGCTCGCCGTCACGGACTCGATGACCGTCGTGCGTCGCATGAGCCGGACATCGTTCATCCAATCGAAGTCGGTCGCGCTGTGGATGAGGCAGCGATTGTCCCAAAGCAGGAAGTCGTGCAGTCGCCAGCGATGGCGATAGATGAAGCGCGGCTCGGTTGCGTGCGCGTTGATCTGCTTCACCAACTCCCGCCCTTCCTTCAGCGGCTTACCGGCGATGTGCGAGGCGTGTTCGCCGAGATAGATCGCCTTGCGTCCGGTTTCGGGGTGAACGCGGATGATCGGGTGTTCGACGGGCGGAGCCGCGCGCTTCTGCTCTTCGGTCATCTGCTGTTTGGCGCCCGTGAGCCGGCGCGAGTAGTCGAGATTGTGCACGGCCCGCAGGCCTTCGAGACGTTGCTTCATCTCGGGCGAAAGCGCGTCATAGGCGGCGTACATGTTTGCGAAGAACGTATCGCCACCGCTCTTGGGCAGCCGAAGTCCATACAGCGTCGTGACGACGCCGCGGCGGCGCGACCATGATCCGTCGGTATGCCAGATCGCGGAACCCGGATCGGGATGCTCCCCCCGGGGCTTGCCGTCATCGTCGAGGTTGGTGAGGGTGAAGAGCCGCGAATCCTGACGAGAGACGTACTGGTTCAGGACATGAACCTGAAGCTCGCCGAACGGCTCGCTGAACGCGATGTGCTCCACCTCGCTGATCTCGGCATCCCGGAAGACGAGGAACTGATACGTCAGTAGGGCGTCGCGCACTGCGGCGAACCGGGTTGCCGTCATCGGTCGCGCGAAGTCGAAGCCGATGACTTCCGCGCCGAGCACGTCACTGACGGGACGGATGGTTGGGTTTTCCTCAATCGGAAGCGACTTCTCGGACATCCCTCCCTCCCATTGGATAGAGATCAACCGAATGCAGTTTCCTCGTTAGAGGTAAAGTAGCGCGCTTGCTCGGCGAGCGGGTAATCCGCGCCGACGCCCCGGCGCCCCGGACTTCGTTATGATGACGCCGGCATGAATATTTTGATCATACATCGGTAACGGGGGGAAACGGCAGTGAGGATAGAGCGGGTCAATCTCCATCTTCTCGAAGGGCGGCTTGATCGCCCGTTCGCCTATTCGCGCGCTTGGTTCGACAGGCGCATGGCGCTCCTGGTGGAGGTCGTAAGCACGGACGGCTTATCGGGCTGGGGCGAGACCTACGGCCCGGCGCGGATGCATGTGGGCGTGATCGAGGATCTCAAGCCATTGCTGATCGGCGCCGACCCGCTGCGCTCGGAGTTCTTATGGCAGGAGATCTATTCGACGTACCGGGACCATGGCCAGAAAGGACTGCTCATCCAGGCGCTGAGCGGCATCGACATCGCGCTCTGGGATCTCAAGGGGAAACATTTCGGCGTGCCGGTCCACCGTCTGATGGGTGGACCGTTGCGCTCGGAAGTGCCTGCTTATGCGACCGGCCTTTATCGTCAGCGGGAGGGAGATCCCGAGCAGTACCTCGTCGAGGAGGCCGTCGGCTATGCGGCCGAGGGCTTTCCGGCGATGAAATTGAAAGTCGGCTTCGGCGTCGACGAGGATGCGCGGCTCGTGCGGGCGATCCGCAAGGCCATCGGTCCGCATCGCGGTCTGATGATCGACGCCAACCACGCTTACGATGCCGTCTCATCGATCCGACTCGCCCGGCGGATCGAGGATTGTGACATCGGCTGGTTCGAGGAGCCGGTTCCGCCGGAAGACGTTGACGGCTATCTTCGGGTCAAGCGTGCGCAGGCGATACCCGTCGCTGGCGGAGAGTGCGAGTTCACGCGGTTCGGCTTCCGCGATCTCCTCGTCAGGCGGGCCGTCGACATATTACAGCCGGACATCTGTTCAGCGGGCGGCCTCTCCGAGTGCAAGAAGATCGCCGACATGGCGCACGCTTTCGGCGTCCGATACAACCCGCATGTCTGGGGGACCGGAGTTGCGATCGCAGCCTCGCTGCAACTGCTCGCCGTGCTCCCGGATACCCCATTGTCGCTTGCGCCTACGCCGCCGATGCTGGAATTCGATCGCACGGAGCATCCGATCCGACAAGCGATCCTATGCGAGCCGATCCAGCACCGTCGCGGGACCGTCGCGGTGCCGCAGGGACCGGGCCTCGGCATCGACATCGATCGGCAGGCGATCGAACGCTTTCGAGCGAGCTGATCAGTCACGTGAGGCGAGTTGAATCGTGTCCAGTTCGCAAGGTGCTGAGAGGGCGGAGGGCGCCGGCGGCGCCCTCCGTTGAAATGTTCGCGCTTACTGAGTCTTCGCGCCCTCGCGGTTGGCGGACGGCGCCGACGAATCCTGCGGCCTCGAGGTTCCAGGGCTAGACGAGCTGCCGGACGTGCCGGCGCTGCTCGACGGGGCGCCTGAAGCGGTGCCGGTGCCCGAGGTCGATCCGCTGCTGGCGCGGTTGCTCGAACCCGAGCTGCCTGTCGAGGACGTATCGGCGCCGCTTGGCGCCGGGGCGGTGTTCGCCGAACTCGAGGTCGACGGGATCGAGCTGCCGGACGAGTTGGTGCTGCCGCTGCCGGCGCGTACCGAGTTCCCGGTGCCGGAGGTATCTGACGACGCCTTCGGGGTGCTGCTGCTCGACGAGCCCGAACCGGCGCTGCCGGTCGGCGCGCCGGACATCGTCGCCGTCGGCGAACCGCTTGTCGAAGATGAACCGCTCGATGTTGACGTACCGGACGACGACGTGCCGGACGACGACGTGCCGGAGGAAGACGACTTGTTGCCGCCCGACCCGTTGTCGCCGCAGGCGCCAAGCGCCAGAAGACCGACGATCGCGGTCGCGGCGAGGAGGCTTTTGCCCATTCTCTACTCCCTTCCTGCAATATCGAGGGAAGCGCCGAAAGACTGGCGGCACCGCCCCATGCATTCCAAAGAACGGGAGCAGCTACGGATTCATTCCGTAGCAGTTGTTGGGAGTTAACTGATCGGCCGAAATCATTTCTTCTTGAGACGGCGATTTGTCATTTCGGCGATGCCGATGTGTTCTTATTGTGGCACGAGTGGCGTTTTCCGAACTATTCAACTTCAACGCAGGAACGGTATGCCGTGATCGAGCGGCGGGAGCCCGAGGTGCTTCGCCACGCTCTGGCCGATATCGGCAAAGCTCTCACGCCGGCCGACCGGTCCGGGAACCGCCGCCGGGCCGAAGGCGAGCACCGGCACGAACTCGCGGGTATGGTCGGTGCCGGGGTGGGTCGGGTCGCAGCCGTGGTCGGCGCTAAGGATCGCGAGATCGCCGGGGCGGAGCGCCGCTTCGAAGTCCGGCAGCATCGCGTCGAACGCCTCCAGCGCCGCCGCATAGCCGGCGACGTCGCGGCGATGGCCGTAGAGCGTGTCGAAATCGTTGAGGTTGGCGAAGACGAGCGTTCCGTCCGCCGCCGCCGTGGCCGCGTCGATCACAGCGCGCATGCCGTCGGCGTTGTCGGCGGTCTTGACCTCGGCCGAGATGCCGAGATGCGCGAAGATGTCGCCGATCTTGCCGATCGCGTGCACCGTCCCGCCGCGCTCGACGAGCCGGTCGAGCAGCGTCGGCTCGGGGGGAGGCACGGCGAGGTCCTTGCGGTTCGCGGTGCGGCGGAAGCCGCCTGGTCCCGTCCCGACGAACGGCCGCGCGATCACCCGGCCGATCCGGTACGCGTCGACGAGGTCGCGCGCGATCCGGCAGGCCTCGTAGAGCCGATCGAGGCCGAACGCCTCCTCATGCGCCGCGATCTGGAAGACGCTGTCCGCGGAAGTGTAGACGATCGGCTTGCCGGTCGCGACGTGCTCGGCGCCCAGCTCGTCGATGATCTGCGTCCCCGATGCGGCACGGTTGCCGAGCAGCCCCGGAAGCCTCGCGCGCTCGATCAGCGCGTCGGTCAATGCCTTCGGGAAGCTCGGGAACTCGGGTGGAAAATAGCCCCAGTCGAACGTGACGGGGACGCCCGCCATCTCCCAATGGCCGCTCGGCGTATCCTTGCCGCGGCTCCGCTCCGCGGCGAACCCCCAGGCGCCGGTGATGCGCGCGGGCGCGACCAGCCCGGCCGGCGCATGCCCCGTGCTCGCCTCGGCCGCGGCGCCGAGCCCGAGCCGCATCAGGTTCGGCAGCCGGAGCGCGCCGCGTCCGGCGACGCGCCCCGCCGCGCACGCCGCCGCGATGTGGCCGAACGTGTCGGCGCCGGTATCGCCGTAAGTCGGCGCGTCGTCGGCGGCGCCGACCCCGAACGAGTCCATGACCAGGATGAAGGCGCGCGGCATCGTCGTCGGCTTCCTCTCTATGATTCCGCCGCCGCCGTGACGCGCGCCCGGACGAGCGGGGGGCGGGCCGGCGGCGGACCGTCCGCAAGGATGAACGCCTCGCGCAGTGCCGACGCGGCACGCTCCGCGTCCGCCTCGCTGCGCGCATGCACGACCGCGAGCGGCCGGAGATCGCCGGGACCGACTTCGGCGCCGCTGCCCGCCACCTCGGTGAGGCCGACCGACGGATCGATCGTGTCGTCGGCGCGGCGCCGCCCGCCGCCCAGCTCCAGCACGGCGATCCCGATCCGCCGCACGTCGATTGACGCGACGTAGCCGCGCGTCGCGGGATGGACCGGCACCGCGACCGGCGCGGCGGGAAGATGCCGCTCCGGGTGTTCGATCAGATCGGCCGGACCGCCCAGCGCCGCGACCATGCGGGCGAATCGCTCGGCCGCGGCGCCACTCGCGAGATCCCGTTCGGCCCGCGCCCGCGCCGCGCCGGCATCCGCGGCGAGGCCGCCCAGCACCAGCATCTCCGCGGCGAGCATCATCGTCGCCTCGTGCAGCCGCGCATCGCGCGGCGTCGCCCCACGTCGCCCGGTCAGGTAATCGACGGCCTCGCGCACCTCGACGGCGTTGCCGGCCGTCGTTCCCAGCACCTCGTCCATGTCGGTGACCAGCGCGACGGTGCGCAGCCCGGCGCCGTTCGCGACGTCCACGATGCTGCGCGCGAGGTCGACCGCGTCCTCCTGCCGCGCCATGAAGGCACCGGAGCCGGTCTTCACGTCCATCGCCAGCCCGTCCAGCCCCGCGGCGAGCTTCTTCGACAGGATCGAAGCGGTGATCAGCGGGATCGACTCGACGGTCGCGGTCACGTCGCGGATCGCATAGAGCCGCCGGTCGGCGGGAGCGAGGTCTGCGGTCTGGCCGATGATCGCGCAGCCGGCATCGCGCACCACGGCGCGGAACTGCTGGATGTCCGGCGTGCTGCGGTAGCCGGGGATGCTGTCCAGCTTGTCGAGCGTGCCGCCGGTATGGCCGAGCCCCCGCCCGGAGATCATCGGCACGCAGCCGCCCCCGGCCGCGACGACCGGCGCCAGCACCAGGCTCACCTTGTCGCCGACGCCGCCGGTAGAGTGCTTGTCGAGCCGCGGTCCCGGCATGTCGAGGCCCGACCAGTCGATGACGGCGCCGGAATGCGTCATCTCGCGCGTCAGATGCACGCGTTCCTCGACGGTCATGCCGCGGAAGAACACGGCCATCGCGAAGGCGGCGATCTGTCCCTCGGACAGCGAGCCGTCGGTGATGCCGCCGACGAAGAAGGCGATCTCCTCGGCCGAGAGCGCCGCGCCGTCGCGCTTCCGCCGGATGATCTCCTGCGGCAGCAGCACGGGGACAGCGGCGGTGGCGCGCGTCACGACGGCGGCAGCCCCAGTTCGGCGAGTACGCCGTCGAGCAGCTTCGATGCGCCGATGCGGAACGTCGCGGGCCCGACGAACCCCGCGCCGAGCTTCGTCTCGGCGGCGAGGACGTAGGGCATCGCATCGGCGACGCTGCGGATGCCGCCGGACACCTTGATCCCGGCCCACATCCGCTGCATGCGCCGTGCCGCGATCGCGTCTAGGATCGCGGTCGCGGCAGGCAGCGTCGCGCCGGGCTGCACGAAGCCGGTCGAGGTCTTGACGAAGTCCGCCCCCGCGTCGATCGCGAGGTCCGCGGCGGCGCGCACGGTCGCGGCGTCGCCGAGCCGCCCGGTCTCCAGGATCACCTTGAGCAGCGCCGCCGGCCGCTCATCACGGGTCGTGCCGCGGCAGGCGCGCCGGCACGCGGCGATCAACGCCGCCGCGGTCGCGCGGTCGCCGGCAAGGAACGCCTCGTAGGGGAGGACGACGTCTATTTCGTCGGCGCCGGCCGCGACCGCTTCCTCGGTCTCGCGCGCCGCGCCGTCCGGATCGGCAGCGCCGCCGGGAAAGTTGCAAACGGTTGCAACCTGAACGTGCGTACCGGCGCGGTCGAGCAGCAGCGCCTTCGCCAGCGGCACGAAGCGCGGATAGACGCACACCGCGGCGACCGGTCCGAACGGCGTGACCGCTCGCGCGCACAGCGCCCTGATGTCCGCCTCGCCGGCCTGCGGGTCGAGGTTGGTGAGGTCGATCAGCGGCAAGACGCGCTGCGCCGCTCCGGTCGCACTCCCCTGCTCGCGCTGGCGCCAGGGGCTATGACTTGTCATTGCCGCACTCTCCGTCGCTGCCGTCGAGGCCCGCCAGGAACGCCTCTAGGAGATCGCCGAGCCGCGCGGCCGACGCGCCCGCCCGCCGCAGCGTCTCCTCGTGCGTCGGCGTCTCGCCGTCGCCGAGTCCCTCAGCGAGGTTGGCGATGATCGAGAGCGCGGCGACGCGCAGCCCGCAATGCCGCGCCAGGATAACCTCGGGCGCCGTCGACATCCCGACCGCGTCCGCGCCGAGGATGCGGGCGGCGCGCACTTCGGCCGGCGTCTCGAAGCTCGGCCCGGTGAAGGCGAGATAGACGCCTTCCGGCAGGTCGAACCCGAGCCGTGCCGCGGCACGCCGCAGCCGCTGCCGGAGCACCGGGTCGTAGGCGTCGCGCATCGACGGGAAGCGCGGCCCGAAGCGGTCGTCGTTCGGTCCCGTGAGCGGGTTGCCGGCCTGCATGTTGATGTGGTCGGCGACCAGCATCATCGCTCCCGGCCCGATCTCCGCGCGCAGCGAGCCGGCCGCATTGGTAGCGATCAGGATCTCCGCGCCGAGCAGCTTCAGCGCCCGGATCGGCGCCGCCATCGCATCGGCCGGCTGCCCCTCGTAGGCATGGACCCGGCCGCGAAGGCAGGCGACCGGCACGCCGGCCAGCCTCCCGATCACCAGCTCGCCGGCATGCCCCGGTGTCGCGCTGCGCGGAAAGCCAGGCACGTCGCCATAGGGGATCGTCGCATCCGCTGCGATCCGGGCGGCGGCGGCGCCGAGCCCCGATCCGAGGATCAGCCCGGCGCGCGGCCGTGCATCCCGCGGCATCCGGGCGCGGATCACCGCCGCGGCGTCATGGGCAGGAGAGGGAGGGAAGGTCATCACCGGCAACTATGGCGAGGCGCCGGGCCGGCTGCCAAGGGCAAAGCGGGTGATGCCCCGCCGCCCCGTCACACCTCGACTGTCAGCCCGTCCTCCGCCCGCTCGTACCGCGGGTCGTCTTCGGGCGGACGGTCGAGCATGTCCGGGCTCATGTGGGTGACGATCAGGCGCTTCGGGCCGATGTCGCCGATCCGGTCGAGCAGGGTCCGAAGGTCGAGATGGTACTTGACCTTCTTCTCGTAGAAATATGCCTCGCAGATGAAGAGGTCGGCGCCCCGCGCCGCCGGCACCAGCGTCTCGACCCATTCCGTGTCGCCTGAATAGGCGAGGACCTTCTCGTCGGCCTCGATGCGCAGAGCGAAGGGTGGCGCCCCGGAATAGTGGCTGACGACGTACGGCGTCACATGGATCCCGCTCACCGCCGTCCGCACTTCCGGCTCAAGCTCGATGATTTCGGTCGCGAACTTGCGCCCGGTCTTGGTCGAGCCGGGAAAGAAGTTCTCCATCGCGGCGTGCAGCCGCTCGCGAAACCCCGGCGGTCCGGCGAGGGTCAGCGGTTTCGTGCGGCGGCTGACGAGCTGCGCGTCGAGCATGAAGAACGGCAGTCCACCGAAATGGTCGCCGTGCAGATGCGTCACGAGAATGGTATCGACAGCGTTCGGGTCGACGCCGAAGCGGCGCATCGCGACCATCGACGAGGCGCCGCAGTCGACGAGGAATGTCGTCGAGGACGCCGATACGAAGAAGCAGGTGTTGAACCGCCCGCCGCTCCCGAACGCGTCGCCGCTGCCAAGAAACCGCACCCTCATCCGCACGCCCTTTCCCGTCT
>DASWRT010000095.1:0-10501 GCA_036403035.1 Allostellaceae bacterium
GGCATACTCGGCGGCGTCTTCTTCGCCAATCGCGTGACGCCTCTGGTGCTGGGCATGCCGTTCCTCCTCGCCTGGATCGTGCTCTGGATCGTGCTCAGCGCGGGGATCATGGCGCTGATCTACCGGTCCGACCCGGCGAACCGTTCCGAGGGGCGGCGGCCGTGAGCGCGCTCGTCATCATCTTCGCCACCATGGCGCTGGCGCTGTGGCTCGGCGTCCAGGCCCGGCGCGGGCGCGACATGACGCTTGAGCAATGGACGGTCGGCGGGCGCGGCTTCGGCTCGATCCTCGTTTTCGTCCTGCTGGCCGGAGAGATCTACACGACCTTCACCTTTCTCGGCGGCAGCGGGTTCGCCTACGGCAAGGGCGCGCCGGCTTTTTACATTCTCGGCTACGGCTGCCTCGCCTACATCTTGTCGTACTGGCTGCTGCCGCCGATCTGGCGCTATGCCAAGGTGCATCGCCTGATTTCGCAGCCTGATTTCTTCGCCCGGAAATACGACAGCCCGGCGCTCGGCATCCTGGTGGCGGTGGTCGGGGTGATCGCTCTCATCCCCTACCTCGTGCTTCAGCTCAAGGGTCTCGGCATCATCGTCAGCACCGCCTCCTACGGCGCCGTCAGCTCGACCCTGGCGATCTGGATCGGCGTGGCCGTCATCACGGCCTATGTCATGGTGTCGGGAGTGCACGGCTCCGCCTGGACCGCCGTCGTGAAGGATGCTCTGATCCTCGCGGTCGTGCTGTTCCTCGGGATCTATCTTCCGATCCGGTATTACGGCGGGATCGGAGCCATGTTCAGGGCGATCGACGAGGCGAAGCCCGGCTTCCTCGCCTTGCCGCCGCGAGGCGAAAGCACCTGGTGGTTCTCCTCCACCGTGCTGCTCACGGCGCTCGGATTTTACATGTGGCCGCACACGTTCGGCTCGCTCTACACGGCGCGCGAGGAGGGCGCCTTCCGCCGCAACGCGATCTTCCTGCCGCTCTATCAGCTGATCCTGCTCTTCGTTTTCTTCGTTGGCTTCGCCGCCACGCTCAAGGTGCCCGGCCTCACCGGATCGGACATCGATTTGTCGCTGTTCCGCCTTTCGGCGCAGAGCTTCGATCCCTGGTTCGTCGGCATCATCGGCGCCGCCGGCGTGCTCACCGCGCTGGTGCCGGGCTCGATGATCCTGGTGGCGGCGTCGACGCTCCTCGTCCACAACCTGTACCGCGCCGTGACGAGAACCGAGGACGAGGCCCGGCTTTCGCGTCTCGTGAAGCTCGCCGTCCCGCTGGTGGCGCTGGTCGCGGTCTACTTCACGCTTCAGGGCGGCGAGACCATCGTCGCCCTCCTGCTCATGGGCTACAGCTTCGTCACCCAGCTGTTCCCGGCGCTGATCGCGAGCCTGACGCCGCGCAATCCGGTGACGCGCGAAGGCGCATTCGCGGGCATCGCCGTCGGCGTCCTCACGGTGGCGGTGCTGTCGCTGACCCATGCCTCGATCGGCTCGCTCTTTCCGGCGCTGCCGCAGGCCGTGCGCGATCTCAATATCGGCATCGTCGCGCTTGGCTTGAACCTTGTGGCGCTGGCCGTGGTGAGCGCCGTCACGCGGAAACGCGCCTACTCCTCGCCTACCGTATCCGTGCGGTAGCCTTGCCTCCCGGATCGGGCAGCTTCGGAGCGATCCGCTCGGCCGCACGTGCATCACGTCGACCCGGCCCCCGGCCGGACGGCTTCAGCCTATGTCCGCTGGTCGGGCGCCACCACGATGCAGGTCGTGCGCCGCTGGGCGAGCAGACTGCATGCCTCATCGGCTCCGCCGGCCGACAGGCCGATGAGACGCGCCCTATACAAGACCACGCCGTCGGAGCGCACTGTGGGGGCAATCGCGACTTCAGCGGCGCCCAACAGGTTTCCGGCTTGGGCGCGGGCGCTCTCCGCCGCTGCGCGAGCCTGCATCGAGCCGGAGAACGCGCCGACCTGCACGCCCCATCCGCCCGCGCCGGGCGTCGCCCGCTGAATCGTCGCGAGAGCCCGCCTGTTCAAGTCCTCGGCGGAAACGTCTGCGGCCGTACGGATCGGGAGCGCCGCCGGTTCTGACGGCGGAGCAGCGACCCCGGTTCTCGAAAGGGCTCCCTGGAGCATCCTCCTATTCAGGTCGTCAGCAGACGTGTCCGCGTCGGTTCCCACATACCCGGTCGCAGCGAGCGGAGCTGCGGGCATAGACGCCGAGCGTCCGTTCAAGGAACTGCGGTTCAGCTCGTCCGCGGAGACTTCCGGAACGGCTCTCGCGTACATCGCCAACTGCCCGGACGGAGCGACCGAACTGCCGAGCCGAGGGGCAACCGCCGTCACGTACGCTACTGTCTCGCCGGGCAGCGGAAGGCCGCGATAGAGATAGTCCTCAAGCCGTCTCGGTCCGGCATTGTAGGCGGCGAGAAAGGCAGGCGACCCGAATCGATCGTACATCTCGCGGATGTAGGCAGTCCCGGCCAGGATGTTGTTGCGGGGGTGGTATGGATCGGCGCCGAGACCATAGCGTCCCCTCATCTCCTCGTAGGTTTCGGGCATGACCTGCATCAGGCCCATCGCCCCTTTCGACGAGATAATCAGGGCGCCGCCCACGTACTCCCTCCCGCCGGACTCCTGTCGCATCACCTCCCGGATCCAGGTCTCCGGAACCGCGAAGCGGGTCGACGCCTCGGCGATGTACGGTCCCCACGGGTCGCTCGGCGAACCGGGCGGAGCATATTCGCGGATCTGCGAGGACGAGGGCGCCAAGCGGTAGGCATGATGCGGCGATGCGCACGCGGAGAGGCCGAACAGGACGGCTGCGGCGCCAATCAGCTTGAGCGGGGCGTTGGGCCGGCGTGGCCACGCGACGCGTCGATATGCCATGTGCGAGCCGGACTCCGAACGCCGCAAGCGTCCGGCACAGTACCAACCTCTCGGATCCCGAGCAATCGAACGGGGAGCGCCGGGCAACGATCCGGGCAAAGCGTCGCCATCGAACGCGGGCGAGGGGCGCTCGCTAACGACTCGTTAACCATACTTGCGCCCCAATAGGCATCCACGGACTGCGTCGTCGATCCCCGTCGGCCGCCATTCAAGGAGGCCCGCCTTGCCGGACGCCACGAGCCCTCTCGAACAGCGGCGGACCGCTGCTGAGACTGCGCACCTTGAACCCGATGTCCATGCGGTGCTCCGCGCCGCCGAACGCAGAGAGATCAGACCGACGCGCCGGAACCGCGACGGCGCCGGTCGGGTCGACAATGATGCGAGCCGCGCGGGCAAGGCCGACCCGGCTGTCGCCTGCCCCGATGGAGCGCCCGCCCTGGAGAGAACGGCCGACTGCGGCGACCTGGCGCCGACGCGTGAGGACTGGGCTCGCCTGCACGAACGGGTTTCCACTCTCTGCCGGCTGGTGGAGGAGGGGCGCTCTTCGGCCCACCAGCGCGAGGCGGAGGCTTGGCGTGTGCGTGAGGCGGAGTTGGAGCGCCGGATCGCGGCCGAACGCGAAAGCGGCGAGAGACGTGCGGCGGAAGCACGCGACGAGATGCGTGCGGAGATCGAGCGGGTTCACCGTGCCGCCGATCAGGCGCGCCAGGATGCCGATCAGGCGCGAGCCCAGCGCGAGCAGGATCGGGAGCGGCATCGCGGAGCCGAGCTTGCGTGGATGAACGAGCGCCGGGCCAATCTTGGCCGCATCAACCAGCTCGAGCTTGAGCTGGAACGGCGTCGAGGCTTCTTCGCCCGGCTGTTGCGCTGCTCGTCCTAGCCGGACCCTGGATAGCAGGAGCGCGGTCGCAGACCGCGACATCCGCACACGGGAACATGCGGCAGTTTGGCCCGTCGCCGAGGTCTTTTGTAAAGCCGGGGCGCTCCGTGCCTGCTGGCGACGCTCAGCGAGAACCTTGCCCTGATCGTACCGGGCAGTCGGTGCGGCTCGCCCTCACCGACCGACCATTTCACAGGCTGAGTCCCCGGCCGGGGACTCTTGGCACCGTGCACGAGGGGAATGCGAAGTGGGCAAGGTGATCGTCGTCACGTCTGGCAAAGGCGGCGTCGGGAAAACCACGACGGCCGCCGCGATTGCGACCGGGTTGGCGCTGCGCGGCAACAAGACCGTGGTCATCGATTTCGACGTCGGACTGCGCAACCTCGACCTGATCATGGGGTGCGAACGCCGCGTCGTGTTCGACTTCATCAACGTCATCAATGGCGACGCCAATCTCAATCAAGCGCTGATCAAGGATAAGCGAGCCGACAACCTTTACGTGTTTCCGACGTCGCAGACCCGCGACAAGGAAGCGCTCAAGCGCGACGGCGTGGTCCGCGTCATCGAAGAGATGAAGAAGTCGTTCGACTACATCGTCTGCGACAGCCCGGCCGGTATCGAGCATGGTGCTCTGACGGCGCTGTATCTCGCCGATCACGCGATCATCGTCACCAATCCGGAGGTGTCGTCCGTACGGGATTCCGACCGCATCATCGGCATGCTCGCCGCGAAGTCGCGACGCGCCGAGCAGAGCCTGGAGCCGGTGAAGGAGCATTTGCTGCTGACCCGCTATTCGACCGAGCGCGCCGCACGCGGCGAAATGATGACGGTCGAGGATGTCCAGGAGATCCTGTCGATTCCGCTCCTCGGCATCATTCCCGAATCGCCGTCGGTGCTGCGGGCCTCGAACACCGGCACCCCGGTTATCCTCGACGCGGAAAGCCCGGCGGGACGCGCGTATCATGACGCCGTCGCGCGCTTCGTGGGAGAGCAGCGCGAGATGCGCTTCGCCAAGCCTGAACGGAAAGGCTTTTTCTACGGCCTTCTCAGGAGGGCATGATGCGCGTGCTCGACTATCTTCTTGCAAAGAAGTCCGCGGAAAGCGCCGGCGTCGCTAAAGAGCGCCTCCATCTAGTCCTGGAGCAGGAGCGGGCGATGCGCGACGCCCCCCAGTTCTTGCCCAAGCTGCAGCACGATCTGCTGGGGATCGTCGGCAGATATATCGAAATCGGAGACGATTCCCTCAGAATCGTCGTGGAGCGGGAGGGCGGGACGCCGAGACTCGGCATCAGCGTGGAACTCGAGAGTTCGCGCTTCAAGCCGTGCGAAGCGCCGAAACGGACCGCTCGAATCGAGCGCAAGGCCCGCCGGCTCCGGCAGGCCGCGTCCTGACCACAGGAAACGAGCAGGGTTCGCCCCTCTTTGCGGGCGACGCCCTTCTGATGCTTCGGGGCGCGACCGGGCCGGGCGATCCATGACCGGTCACGTCCCGCAGCGTTCGATCGTGATGATCTGGCGGCATACGTCGGGTATTCGCGGGCGCGCCGGCACGGGATCAGGCGCCGGCACCGGAAGGCATCGCCGACTGCGCGGGCCGCCTGATATAGGCTCTCACGAAACGGAGCGTCCGCTCGCTCCGCCGAAGAACCAGCTGGTGCGCCGTTTATGTATCCACCCGCGCGGATCGTGTGCCTGACCGAAGAGACCGTCGAGACGTTGTACCTCCTGGGCGAGCAGGACCGCATCGCCGGCATCTCCGGCTACGTCGTCCGGCCGCCCCAGGCGCGCCGCGAAAAGCCACGGGTGAGCGCCTTCACGTCGGCCGACATCGGCAAGATCGTCGCGCTTCGGCCGGATCTCGTGCTGGCGTTTTCGGATCTTCAGGCGGACATCGCGGCGAACCTCATCCGCCGCGGGATCGCGGTCCACGCCTTCAACCAGCGCACCGTCGCGGGCATCCTGGACATGATCCATTTGGTGGGCGCGCTGGTCGGGGCCGCCGACCGCGCCGGCCGGCTCGCCGCGACGCTGGCGGCCGGTCTCGATGAGACGCGCCGCCGGGCGGAGCGCCTGGAGCGCCGGCCGAGGGTCTTTTTCGAGGAATGGGACGACCCGCTGATCTGCGGGATCGGCTGGGTCTCGGAACTGATCGAGATCGCGGGCGGGATCGATATCTTCGCCGACCGCGCGGCCAGCGGCGGGGCGGCGGCGCAGCGCATCGTGACGCCGGAGGAGGTCGTCGCCCGCGCACCCGACGTGATCGTCGGGTCGTGGTGCGGAAAGAAGTTCCGGCCCGAGAAGGTCATGGCGCGTCCGGGCTTCGCCGACGTTCCGGCGGTGCGGCACGGCGCCGTCCATGAGATCAAGTCGCCGCTCATCCTGCAGCCGGGGCCGGCGGCGCTGACGGACGGGCTCACGGCGCTCCGCGACATCGTCGAGCGGTGGGCGGCGAGCGATGCAGCATCGGCTGATCGTCCTGGTCACGGCTGACCGATCACTCGATAGACATAGATGTCAGTGTGCCCTTGCATCCGCCGGCCGACGATGGTACGTGAATGAACGTTCACTCTCTAATCGGACGGATCGGCCGATGCGGGATGCGGAAGGGACGCGGCGGCGGATCGAGCGGACGGCGCTCGCGCTGTTCGTCGAGAAAGGCGTCGCGGGCACGTCGATCCGCGACATCGCGGTTGGGGCGGGGATCGCCGACGGGGCGCTCTACCGGCATTTCCCGAGCAAGGAGGCGCTGGTCTGGCACCTCTTCGCCGAGAACTATCTCGGCTTCGCCGCGACGCTGGAGGAACTGCAGCGCGACGCCGCGACGGCGCCCGACAAGATCGCCTCGATGGTGCGCGGCTTCTGTGCCTTCTTCGACGAGGACTGGGCGCTCTTCGCCTTCCTGCTGATCGTGCAGCACGGGCAGCTCGCGAAGCTGCCCGATGGCGCCGCGACGCCGGTCGACGTGGTGCGCCGGGTCGTCGCCGAGGGCATGGCGCGCGGCGAGATCGCCGCGGCGGGCGACCCGGACCTCGTCACCGCGATGATCGCCGGCACGGTGCTCCAGGCCGCGACGTTCAAGATCTACGGCCGGCTGACCGGGACGATGTCGTCCTACGCGGACGATCTCGCCGCCGCCTGCCGGCGCATCCTCGGCGCGGCGACGGCAGCCGCGTCATCCTTCGAGAGCCGCCGCGAGCGGACCGGATCGGAACCATGAGACAACTCCATCTCCTTGCCGAACGGCATTTCCTGCCGCTCTTCACGGCGCAGTTTCTCGGCGCCTTCAACGACAATCTGTTCAAGAACGCCATCGTCATGCTCGCCGCCTACCGCATCGCGGCGGAGGCCAGCGTCAACGGGCAGATCGTCGTGACGCTGGCCGCCGGGCTGTTCATCCTGCCGTTCTTCCTGTTCTCGGCGCCGGCCGGGCAGCTCGCCGACAAGATCGACAAGTCGCGGCTCATCCGCTGGATCAAGGCGGCGGAGATCGCGATCATGGCGATCGGCGGCTATGGGCTGGTCAGCGGCAATCTCTGGTTCCTGCTCGCGGTGCTGTTCCTCCTCGGCGTGCAGGCGACGTTCTTCGGGCCGCTCAAGTACGCGATCCTGCCGCAGCACCTCGCCGCCGCGGATCTCCTCGACGGCAACGCGCTGATCGAGGCCGGGACGTTCCTCGCCATCCTGCTCGGTACGATCGCCGGCGGGCTCCTCGTGCTGACCGACGGCGGGCCTTGGGTCGTCGGCGGCGGGGCGGTGCTGCTGGCGCTCGCCGGCTGGGCGGCGAGCCTGTTCCTGCCGCCGGCCCCGGCCGCCTCGCCGGACCTCCGCCTCACCCCGAACTTCCTCGCCGAAACCGGGCGGATCGTCCGTCAGGCCGCGACGCGGCGCGACGTGTTCCTCTCGATCCTCGGCATCTCCTGGTTCTGGCTGATCGGCGCGACGTACCTGTCGCAGTTCCCGAACTTCACCAAGGACGTGATCGGCGGCGACGAGCATGTCGTGACGCTGTTCCTGACCTTGTTCTCGGTCGGCATCGGGCTCGGCTCGATGCTGTGCGGCCGGCTGATGAAGGGCGAGATCAGCGCGCGGTACGTGCCGACGGCGGCGATCATGATGACGGTCTTCTCGCTCGACCTCTATTGGGCGACGCACGGCCATCGCCCGCCGGCCGGGCCAGAGCTGGCCGGCGTCGCCGCCTTCCTGGGAAACCCGGCGAACTGGCGGATCTCGCTCGACCTGCTGCTGCTCTCGGTGTCCGGCGGCGTCTACATCGTGCCGCTCTACGCGATCGTGCAGGCGCGCACCGACGAGGGGCAGCGGGCGCGGGCGGTCGCCGCGAACAACATCATGAACGCGCTGTTCATGGTGGTCTCGGCCGTCGCGACGATGCTGCTGCTTGCCGCCGGGGTCAGCGTCCCCGGCGTGTTCCTGGTCGTCGGCATCGCAAACGTCGCGGTCGCCGTCTACATCGTCCGCCTGCTGCCGCGCGAAACGCTGAAGACGATCGCCGCCGGGTTCTTCCGTCTGCTCTACCGGGTCGAGATCCACGGCGCGGAGAACCTCGCGGCGGCCGGCGAACGCGCGGTGATCGTGCTCAACCACGTCTCCTTCCTCGACGGGCCGCTGGTCGCAGCCTTCCTGCCCGGCCGGCCGACCTTCGCGATCGACAGCGAGATGGCGAAGCGCTGGTGGGTGCGGCCGATGTTCTGGCTGGTCGACGCGCTGACCGTCGACCCGACGCGCCCGCTCGCGACCAAGACGCTGATCAAGGCGGTGCGCGAAGGGCGGCACTGCGTGATCTTCCCGGAAGGGCGGATCACCGTCACCGGCTCCCTGATGAAGGTCTACGAGGGGCCGGGCCTCGTCGCCGACAAGGCGGACGCGCCGGTCGTCCCGGTGCGGATCGACGGCGCGCAGTTCACGCCGTTCTCGCGGATGCGCGGCAAGCTGCGGCTGCGCTGGTTCCCCAAGATCCGCATCGCCGTCTTGCCGCCGCGGCGGCTGGAAGCGCCGGGCGAAGGCTTGCGGCCGCGCGAGCGGCGCCACCGGATCGGGCTCGCGCTCTACGACGTGATGAGCGACCTGATCTTCGAGACCTCCGAGGCGGACCGGACGCTGTTCACGGCGCTGCTCGACGCGCGGCGGCGCTATGGCGGAGCGCTGCCGGCGGTGCAGGACCCGGAGACCCCGCGCCCGCTCGATTACGACCGGCTGGTGACGACGAGCCTCGTGCTCGGCCGGCGCCTCGCAGGACTAACCGCGCCCGGCGAGCATGTCGGCGTGCTGCTGCCGAACGCCGCCGCCGTCGCCGCGACCTTCTTCGGGCTCCAGGCGGAAGGGCGCGTGCCGGCGATGCTGAACTTCTCGGCCGGCGCGGCGGCGATGGCCGGCGCGTGCCGCACCGCCGAGATCCGCACCGTGCTGACCTCGCGGCGCTTCGTCGAGCGCGCCAAGCTCGACGCCGCCGCGGCCGAGCTGTCCCGCGACGTCCGGCTCGTCTATCTGGAGGACGTCCGGGCCGCGATCGGCCTGATCGACAAGCTCTACGGCATCGTCGCGCGGCCGTTTGCGGCGCGGCTGCATCGCCGCCGCGGGCGCAAGCCCTCGGACCCGGCGGTCGTGCTGTTCACATCAGGGTCGGAAGGGACGCCGAAGGGCGTCGTGCTGAGCCACGCCAACATCCTGGCGAACTGCCAGCAGCTCGCGGCGCGCGTCGATTTCAGCCCGAGCGACATCGTGTTCAACGCGCTGCCGGTGTTCCATTCGTTCGGGCTCACCGGCGGGCTGATCCTGCCGCTGGTCTCGGGCGTGCGGACGTTCCTCTACCCGTCGCCGCTCCATTACCGGATCGTGCCGGAGATGGTCTACATGACAAACGCGACGATCATGTTCGGCACCGACACGTTCCTCGCCGGCTACGCACGGACGGCGAATCCCTACGACTTCTACAGCATTCGCTACGTCTTCGCCGGGGCGGAGCGGGTGCAGCCGGCGACGCGGCGGGCCTGGATCGAGAAGTTCGGGCTGCGGATCTTCGAGGGCTACGGCGCGACCGAGACCGCGCCGGTGCTCGCCGTCAATACGCCGATGCATTACCGCGAGGGCACGGTCGGCCGCTTCCTGCCCGACATCCGGTATCGGATCGAGCCGGTGCCGGGGATCGAGCGCGGCGGCCGCCTGCACGTCGCCGGGCCGAACGTGATGCTGGGCTATCTGCGCGCCGAGCGGCCGGGGGCGATCGAGCCGCCGCCGGAGCCCGGCTGGTACGACACCGGCGACATCGTCGACGTCGACGCCGAGGGCTACGCGACCGTGCTGGGCCGCGCCAAGCGCTTCGCCAAGATCGCAGGCGAGATGGTCTCTCTGAGCGCCGCAGAGGATCTGGCGCAATCGCTCTGGCCGGAGAGCAAGCACGCCGTGATCGCCGTCGCGGATGCGCGCAAGGGCGAGCAACTCGTGCTCGTCACCGACCGCCCCGACGCCAGCCGCGACGCGCTCCTCGCTGCAGCCCGCAGCCGGGGCGTGCCGGAGCTGGCGGTGCCGCGGACGATCCTGCATGTCGACAAGCTGCCGCTGCTCGGCAGCGGCAAGGCGGACTATCCGGCCGTGACGGTGCTGGTGACGGAGCGGATGGCGCAGGCGGCATGAGCGAGAGCGGTCGTATCAGGTCCGATCATTGTGTCTGCGAAGGACCGCAGATGAGGTCCAGCGCCGTCTCCACCGTGGCCTCTAGTTCCGCGCGC
>DASWRT010000096.1:0-19128 GCA_036403035.1 Allostellaceae bacterium
CCGAAGGCCCCGTCCCCGCCCCTCTCGGCGGCGCGGGGGAGCGGGCTTCTACACCCGCCTCACCAGCCTGTCAACCGGCCTTGCAGACCAACCGACCGACCGACCCGACCGCTCTACCCCGCCCCCGAAACCGGCAAGCACCCGGCCATCGCCGCCACGCGCGGCGCCGACCATGTGCTCTCGATGTGAAGGGGCCGTCCGAAACGGCCGGAGGACCTATATAAACCCGCCTGCTCGCCTCTTCAAGAGGCCGCCGACCGGATCCCTACAGGGCCGCCGAACAACTCATCGTCGTCAGCGGCGAGGCCGGATATAGGAAACGCCACCACCCCATGTCCAGAGCTTTTTTACACCGCCGTGACGAAACACCGGCGCGCCTCAGAGCAGCCCCAGCGACCGCAACTCGCGCCAACGGCCTTCATCGTAGAACCGTTCACTGGCCGGTGCGATGATGGGGCGGCATGTTTCAACCGGATCGCGCTCCGTGCGGTAGCGGATACTGACTGGGGCTCACACCAAACCGGCTGCGCCCTTACGACTTCGGCAACGACCGGCGGCTAGCGGATGTCCACCCACCTTCATCACATCCATCTCTTCTGCAGCGACCTCGCCGCGACAGTGCGCTGGTGGTCGGAGATGCTCGACGCGACGGTAGAGTTCGACGGCGATTTCGGCGGCGCGCGGAACGTCTTCCTGCGCGTCGGCGCCGGACGCCTTCATCTCTACGACCAGCCGCCACGCGACCAGCAGCAGCAGCGCAATGCCGTCCACCATGTCGGCATCCGCACCGGCGACTTGCCGGGCCTCGTCGAGCATATGCGCTCCCGCGGCATTGTCTTCCGAACCGACATCCGTGAATTCGGGGCGTGGCGCTATATCATGGCGGAGGCCCCGGACGGCGTCCTGCTGGAGCTGTTTCAAGTCGACGCCGCGCGGCTGGGCGGCGCGGCCGGTCGTTACTTTGCCGATGAGAGCGACGATGGTGCGGCGTCGCCGGGCGCGTCGGACCGTTTACCCGACAAACGTCGCCGACCGGACGGAGGCGGTCCATGAAGGTGCACGAGGTGATGACTCGCGAGGTCGAGCTGATCAGCCCCCATCATACGCTGGAGCAAGCGGCTCAGCTGATGGCAGAGCTGGATGCCGGCATCCTCCCGGTCAGCGACAAGGATTGCCTCGTCGGCATCATCACCGACCGCGACATCGTCATCCGCGCCGTCGCGGCGGGCGAGGATCCGATGTGCACGCAGGTCGGCGACGCGATGACGCGGCAGGTCGGCTACTGCTGCGAGGAGGACGACGTCGATGGTGCCGTCGAGATCATGGCCCGCCTGCGGGTCCGCCGCCTTCCCGTGCTTGATCGCCACGAGCGGCTCGTCGGCATCGTGTCTCTCGCCGACATCGCGGCACGCGACCCGCGGCGCAGCGGCGAGGCCCTGCATGAGATTACCGGTCAACGGATTGCGGATGAAACGGCGACCGAGCCGCCCAATTCCGGTGCCGGACGCGGCCTCCATACGGACAAGCCGCCACGGCCGCAGCGGGGCTGAGAGCGCCTGCCGAGATAGGCTTTGGCTGTGTCGACCCGCTCAGTCAGGCACGGGACGATTGGACTCGCGCCATGAGGGGGATCGCCTCCCCCCTGCTGTCGAGTTCGTCGTCCAGGCACTGCGATGATGCGGCGGCATACAGCTCGTCCAAGCGCGTCTCGAACGTCCGCCAGCTGTTGAACGCCAGGAGCGCGCTGAGCCGGCGTAGCGCGACGCTTCTGTTGCACCAGAGGAACAGGCTGCCGATGAACGTGCTTCCGCGCGCCAGCGTGAACGGTTCCCCGATATCGATGTCGTAAGGGTGGCAATAGCTCCAGAGCGCGCTTTCCGCGACCTGCGCGCTGAACTGCCGCAGACGCCATGGCGGGAGATAGCGCAGATACATGCCGCCGAGGAACGGCAGGACGAGCGGTCCGATCCGGCCGACCGGACATGGGATCTCCAGCAGGCCGGACGCCCACAGGAACGGCGCCCGCGGCGCCGTCGGCAACCCATACGCGAAGCTGCTGGCCGGCAGCACGCTCGACGAGTAGCGGAAGCCGGCCTCGCGCAGCACTTCCGTCGCCCAGATCGTCTCGCGCGTCAGCGAGAACACCGGGGCGCGGAAACCGACGACCTGACGACCGACAAGATCCTCCAAATGTGCCTTGCTCCGCGTGATCTCGGCCAGGAACTGCTGCGGCGTCTCATCGATCAGCGGCACGTGGCGGTAACTGTGCGAGGCGATCTCGTGCCCCCGCGCGCCGATCTCGCGCACGAGGTCGGGCGCCTCACGGGCGATTTCGCCGACAAGAAAGAACGTTCCGGTCGCACCGTGCTCGTCGAGCAGATCGAGCAGCCGCCGGGTCATTGCCGGATATCGCGCAGCACCGGCACGGCATGCCCGGTGATCCTCCACGTCCACCGTGAAGGTGATCGGATTTGGAAAGCGAAGATACGCCAATGTCCTTGATTTCCCAGGCACGAACGGTAAAGAGCATGCGCAGTGAGCAAAAGGGTTCCCGACGCCGCACGTCGGATTGGCACATCGGAAACGCGGCGCCCCATTCCGGTCAAGCATCGATTGCTCGATCACAACCATCTTGATAGAATTAATTTGTTAACCTCATGTTTGCTATCATTTCTCGCGGCTGGCCAATCCAACAAGCAAAACCCAGGGACTCACAAGAATTCGTCACGGAGACAGTAGTTGAGTACGGCATCCCCGATAGAGCTGGAAGTTGCCCAGCTCATCATCGATACATTGCACCTGGAAGCGACCGTGCGTGATATATCGCCGGACGCCCCGTTGTTCGGGGAGGGTCTGGGCCTCGATTCGATCGATGCGCTCGAAATCGCGCTTGGCATTTCACAACGGTACGGATTCCAGCTCCGGTCGGACGATGAGCGCAACCACAAGATCTTCGCTTCCCTCCGCAGCCTGAGCGCTCATATCGAACGTCACCGGACGAAGTGAGAACCGGATGCGGGCCGGATTCGCCTTCGGCGTCCGCGCGGCTACGGCGATAGCCTCTCTCGCCCTGTTCCATGCAGGCATCGTCACGAACAAAGCGCTGTACAACGTGGCAGCCCTCGTGTTTCTGCTGGCGGCGGCGCTGAGTAGAGGCGTGCGCGGCAGCCGGCGACGATTGATGCTGGCCGGCGGTCTCGGCGCAGTCGCCCTCGCCCTGTTCCTATCGCCGCGACTCACCGCAACGCTTGCTCATGGCCTGCCGTTTCTGGTCAACCTCGCCTTCATGATCTGCTTCGGACGCACGCTGCTGCCGAACCGGGAGCCGCTGATCACCCGGTTCTGCCGCGTCGAGTACGGCGGCCAGGTACCGGAGGCGTTCGTCCGCTACACGCGCATGCTGACGCTGATCTGGACGGCGCTATTCGCGGTCTTTGCGGTCGAGTGCCTCGTGCCGCTCGCCGCGCCGTCGACGTTGAGCTGGCTGGTGCCGCTCAACCTGCTGAACGGCGGCATCGTCGCGCTTTTCTTCCTCGGCGAGCATGTATTCCGGACGTGGCGCTTTCCGAGCTTCGGTATTGCCTCGCCGTTGCGGACCGGCCGGATCATCCTGCTCGCCGGCCGTCACCATGACTGAGCATCCGGCCGCCGCCGGCAGCGGCGAAGCGTCCGATGCGGCGCGGCTGCCGCTGACCCTCCGGCAACACGACGACATCCTGTTCTGGCGCGGCGCCGAGCCGGTGACGTGCGCGCAGTTCCTCTCTCACGTGGCGGAGGCGGCCGAAGCCCTCCCGCCGCGGCGGCACGCGATCAACCTCTGCCAGGACCGCTACCGGTTTCTCGTCGGATTTGCGGCGGCGCTCGTGCGCGGACAGGTCAGTCTGCTGTCCAGCGACCGCTCGCCGCATCGGCTGCGGCAGCTCGCCGATCGCTACCCCGATGCGTATGTCCTGCATGACGATTCCGACTGCGCCGCCACCGCAGCGGCCTCTTCCGGCGTCGAGCACGTAGTCGTCGCGCCGGTCCGCCTGCCGCGGCCTACGGAGAGCGGAACTCCTCCCGCAGTGCCGTCGATTCCGGGCGAGCAGATTGCGGCGATCGTCTTCACCTCGGGCAGCACCGGCGAGCCGGTCGGAAACGTGAAGCCCTGGGCGGCGCTGGTTGCCTGCACGCTCGCCGCGAGCGAGCGGTTCGGCTTCGGCGGGCCGGGAACGCGTGCGGTCGTCGGCACCGTGCCACCGCAGCACATGTACGGTTTCGAGACGACGATCCTGATGCTGCTGCACGCGTCGGTATCGAGCTATGCCGGCAGCACCTTCTTTCCGCACGACGTCGAGCAGGCGCTGTCGCTCGTCCCCGCACCGCGCGTGCTGGTCACGACGCCGGTGCACCTGCGGGCGCTCCTGGCGGCCTCGCCGACGCTGCCGCCGGTCGAGCGGATCATTTCGGCGACGGCCCCGCTGTCGCAGGAGGCCGCCCGTGAGGCCGAAACCGTCTGGCGAACCGAGGTGCATGAGATCTTCGGCGCCACCGAGGTCGGGTCGATCGCGAGCCGCCGCACCGTTGCCGGCGACCTCTGGCGCGCCTATCGCGGGGTTTCGCTCGATGCGAGCGGCACGCGGATCTTCGTCTCGGTCCCTCACCTCCCCTCGCCCGTCGAACTGCACGACCATGCAAGCCTGTCGGGCCAGGACGGCTTCCGTCTCCTCGGCCGCAAGAGCGACATCGTCAAGATCGCCGGCAAGCGCGCCTCGCTGAGCGGCCTCAACAAGATCTTGAACGACATCGACGGCGTCGAGGACGGCGTCTTCTTTCTGCCCGACGATCTCGACACCCGCCCCGGCGCGCGTCTCCTCGCGTTCGTCGTGGCGCCGAGCCGGTCGTCCGACGAGATCCTCGCCGCCCTGCGGCAACGCCTGGAAGCGCCGTTCCTGCCACGGCGCGTCGTGATGGTCGACGCGCTGCCGCGCAACCCGGTCGGAAAGCTGACACGGCGGGCACTTCTCGACCTGGACACCCGCCCGCTGGCCTCCTGACGCAAGAGAGGCCGGCGTGGCAACCAGGACATTCACGATCGCACACGACCACCCGTCACTGGACGGCCATTTCCCTGGCCGCCCCGTCGTGCCCGGCGTGGTGCTCCTCGATCACGCCTTCGCGATCATCCGCGACGCGCTCGGCTGCGACGCGGCGGTCGTGCGGCTCCGGAAGGTGAAGTTCGTGTCGCCGCTCCTTCCCGGGGAGCCGGTAGCCGTGCATTTCCGGCGCACCGGCGACGCCACCGTCGCATTCGACTGTCTTGCCGCCGATCGCCGCCCGATCGCGACCGGCACGCTTGACCTGAGCGCCATGCCTGCGGAAATTCCCGGCGCATGAGCCAGAGCTGGAAGGCGCAGCGCGAGCGCGGCAGTCAATTGCTGCTGCGCTTCATGGTATGGCTGACGCTGACCTTCGGCTGGCGGGCCGGACACGCCCTGCTCTATCCGATCACGGCGTACTTCGTGCTGTTCTCGGGAAAGGCGCGGGCGGCGTCGCGCACCTTTCTACGAATCGCGACCGGCCGGGAGCCGCGCCTCCGCGACGTATTCCGGCACTATTTCACCTTTTCCTCGACGATCCTCGACCGGCCGTTCCTGCTCACCGGCCGGATCGAGGATTACGATATCCGGGTGTTCGGTCTCGATGCGGTGACGGCGCGGGTCGACGCCGGCACCGGCCTGTTCCTGCTCGGCGCGCATATCGGCAGCTTCGAGGTGCTGCGGGCGCTTGCCGACGCGCATTGCGCGTCGCCGGTAAAGGCGCTGATGTACGAGGATAATGCGGCGCGCGCCAACGAGGTGTTCAACCGGCTGAACCCCGGCCGGCCGGCCGACGTGATTCCGATCGGCGCCCCGGACACGATGCTGCGCGTGAAAGAGGCGCTCGATGCCGGCGCGCTGGTCGGAATCCTCGGCGACCGCATCACGCACGGCGACAAGACCGTGGAGGTCTCGTTCTGCGACCGCCCGGCGCAATTCCCGCTCGGCCCGATGATTCTCGCGAGCGTGCTCGGCGCGCCGGTCGTGCTGTTCTTCGGCATCCATCGCGGCAATCGGCGCTACGACGTGTATTTCGAGCCGTTCGCCGACCGCATCGCAACCTCGCGGCAGACCCGCCAAGCCGACCTCAAAGACTGGGTGCAGCGTTACGCGGGCCGGGTCGAGGCGAGGGTACTTGCCCACCCGGAGAACTGGTTCAACTTCTATGATTTCTGGGAAGACGGGAATGTCGGATCGGCATCGTCGGAGGCGTGCAACGGCAGGAGCCGTAATTTTCGTCTGCCTCTCGGCCGCGCTCTCTCCGATCTGCGCGCCGGCTGGAGCGGCCGGCGCGGAATTGCAGATCGACGCCCTGATGGGGACGTTGTCGGCGGTGAAGGAAAGCCGCGCCAGCTTTCGTGAGGAGAAGTCGCTTGCCGCTCTCGCGACGCCGCTCGTCAGCGAAGGCACGCTGCTCTACGCCGCCCCGGCGCATCTCGAAAAGCACACGACCGCACCGACACAGGAGGATCTCGTCGTCGACGGCGACCAACTGACCATTCGGAAGCCGTCCGAGAACCTCAACCGGACGCTGCGCCTGGAGCAGCAGCCGCAGATCCGCGCTCTCGTCGAGAGCATCCGGTCGACGCTCGCCGGCGACCTGCGGACGCTCCGCCGGTATTACAGCGTCGGCCTCGACGGCTCGCCGGAGCACTGGCGCTTGACGCTGGTGCCGCTCGATTCCGGCACCCGCGAGTTCCTGAAGCTCGTGCGGGTCGACGGCAGCGGCCACGATCTCGTCGGCGTCGAGACCGTCGAGCCGAACGGCGACACCTCGCATATGACGATCCGGCCGAGTCCAGGCTGATGCGCCGCCGCCTGCTGGCGGTTTTCGCCGCGCTCGGCATTGCCGCAGCCGCGGTGATCGCGGCATTCGCCGCCGCCGACATCCGCACCGACATGACTGCATTCCTGCCGCCGGGGAAGACGGCGGCGGCGCAATTCCTGTTCCGCGAGCTGCAATCGGGCACCGCAGCCACGATCATCCTGATCGGCATCGAGGGAGCGGAGCCGGAAGCACTCGCGCGGGCGAGCGCGGGCATGGCCGGCGAGTTGCGGTCCTCCGGCCTCTTCGCCTTCGTCAACAACGGCGATTTCAGCACGGAGGGGAGCGGCGGCGGGCAGGAGTTCCTGTTCCGGAACCGCTATCTCCTTTCGACCGCGACGACGCCGGATGCCTTCACCGCCGACGCGTTGCGCGCGGACCTCCGCAAGCTGCTCGACGGCCTGACCTCCTCGGCGGCGCCGCTGGTGAAGCGGTTCGGCTTCGCCGACCCGGTCGGTGCGTTCCTTCAAGTGGTGCAGACCTGGATCGGCAGCAGTCATGTCGAGCAGCGGTTCGGCGTCTGGTTCGCGCCCGAGGGAGGCCGCGCGCTTCTGATCGCCAAGACCAAGGCAGGCGGGCTCGACATCGCCGCGCAGGAGACGGCCGCCGCCGCGATCCGGGCCGCGTTCGAGCATGTTCGCCCAGCTCCCGGCGCGCGGCTGCTCGTCAGCGGACCGGCGGTTTTCGCGACGGAAGCCGCGCACGCGATCCGCGCCGATACGCACCTGATCTCGATCGCCTCGGCGCTGCTGCTCGCCGCCTTCCTGCTCTGGCAGTACCGCTCCGTGTTCGTCGTCGCCGTGCTCGCGGTCCCGCTCGGCTTGAGCATCGCCGCGGCGGTCGCCGTGGTGCAGCTCGCGTTCGGGTTCGTCCACGGCATCACGCTCGGCTTCGGCATGACGATGCTCGGCGTGACGGTCGACTATCCGATCCTCCTCCTCACGCTCCGCCGCCCGGGCGAGACATCGGGCGAGGCCGTCGTCCGGATCTGGCCGACGATGGTGCTGGCGGCGGCGAGCGCCGCGCTCGGCCTTACCGGCATGCTCCTCTCCAGCTTCCCCGGCCTGTCGCAACTCGGCCTGTTCTCGGTCACGGGGGTGCTCGTCGCCGCGGCCGCGACGCGCTGGGTGCTGCCGGCGCTGATCGCCGCAGCCGGCGTCGGCCCGGTCGAACGGCATCCCTCCTGGCTGAAGCGCGCCGCAGCAGCCCGGCGGCATCCTGCCGTGTTCGCGATACCGGTCGCGCTGGCCGCGCTGCTGCTGCTCTGGCGCGGCGGTCCCGCCTGGGAGAGCGACCTCGCCAACCTCAGCCCGGTGCCGCAGGAGAAGCGCGACCTCGACGCCGAGCTGCGGCGGCAGATCGGCGCGCCCGACGTGCGCCACCTGATCGCGGTCCGCGGCGACGATGCCGAGGCGGTGCTGCGCCGCGCCGAGGCTTTCGATCCGGTCCTGCGCCGCCTGACCGAGCAGGGAGCCATCGCCGGCGCGGAGATCGCCAGCCGCTTCCTGCCGAGCGCGCGGACCCAGCTTGCCCGGCGTGCGGCGCTCCCCGCGCCGGACGAATTGCGGGAACGGCTCCGCACGGCGGGCGAAGGCATGCCGTTCCGCGACAATGCCTTCGATCCCTTCGTCGCCGACATCGATGCGGCGCGCGGCATGGCCCCGGTGACGCGGGACCACGTCAAGGCGCCGATCATGGCGGCGCGGATCGATTCGCTCCTGTTCGAGCGCGGCGGCGGCTGGTACGGGCTCGTCGCGCTCGTGGACGTCAAGGACCCGGACGCCGTCGCACGCGCCGTCGCGGCCGAGAACGACCCCGCCCTGACCTACATCGACGTCAAGGCGGAGACCGACCGCATCGTCGCCGCCTCGACGCGCGAGATCTGGAGGTGGCTGGCCGGCGGAGCGCTTGCCGTCGTCGCCCTGCTGGCGGTCGGGCTGCGCGATTCCCGGCTGGTCTTGCGTGTTGCGGGACCGGTTGCCGGGGCATTGGTCGCGACGCTTGCGATCCTGTCGCTGGCGGGGGCGCGGTTGACCTTGTTCCACCTGGTATCATTGTTATTGATGGTCGGCGTCAGCATCGATTATGGGTTGTTCTTCAACCGCCAGGAAAGTTCGGCTGCCGATGCCCAGCGCACCTTGCATTCGATCGTCAACTGCAACGTCGCGACCCTGCTGACTTTCGGCCTTCTGGCGCTCTGCCGGACGCCGATACTCCGCAGCATCGGCATGACCGTCGCGACCGGCGTGCTTTGCGCGATCGTGCTCGCCTTCGTCTTTGCCCAACCCCGGCCGCGCTCCACGGCTGCCGGGCAGTAATTTCCGGTCCAGCATGTCCCCGCTTGTTCTTTCCGCCTTTACCGTCGTCAGCGCGATGGGGCGCGGCGTCGCCGCGACGCACGACGCGCTGCGGCGGCGTCGTAGCGTCCTTCGCCGCTGCGACTTCGAGGACGCAACGCTCGACTGCTTCATCGGCCGCGTCGACGGCATCGAGGACGAGTCGCTGCCGCAGCCGCTTGCCGCCTATGACTGCCGCAACAACCGGCTTGCGCACATGGCGCTGCGGACCGACGGGTTCGCCGATTCGGTCGCGGCGGCGAAGGAGCGGTACGGTGCGGACCGCATCGCCGTGATCCTCGGCACGAGCACGTCGGGCATCCTGCAAAGCGAGGAGGCTTACCGCCGGCGCGACCCGGCGACCGGCGCCCTCCCCGCCGATTTCGATTATGCCCATACGCACGACCTGTTCTCGCTGGCCCGGTTCGTCCGCCGCGCGCTCGGCCTCACCGGGCCGGCATCGATGATCTCCACGGCGTGCTCGTCGAGCGCCAATAGCTTCGCCGAGGCGGCGCGGCACATCGAAGCGGGAATCTGCGATGCGGCGGTGGTCGGCGGCGCGGACAGCCTGTGCCGGATGACATTGTACGGCTTCGCGTCGCTGGAACTGCTCTCGCCGCAGGCATGCCGCCCCTGCGCCGCGGACCGGAACGGCATCTCGATCGGCGAAGCCGCCGGGTTCGCGCTGCTGGAACGGCCGGACCGGGCGATGCCGGCGGATCCTGCCGGCGCGGTCGCACTGCTCGGCTACGGCGAGAGCAGCGACGGCTATCACATGTCGTCGCCGCACCCGGAGGGACTCGGCGCGGCGGCGGCGATGCACGCAGCCATCGACAAGGCCGGCCTGTCGCCGGACGAGATCGACTACGTGAACCTGCACGGCACCGGGACGCGGAACAACGACGCGATGGAGGACAAGGCCGTCGCGCAGATCTTCGGCACGGCGACGCCGTGCAGTTCCACCAAGGGCTGGTCCGGACATGCGCTCGGCTCGGCCGGGATCGTCGAGGCGGTGATCGCGGCGCTGTGCATCCGGCACGGCTTCGTTCCGGGCTGTCTCGGCGTGGAGGCGATCGATCCCGCTTTCGCGAGCCGCGTCGTCGTCGCGAACGCGGAGCAGCGGGTCCGCCGCGTGGTCAGCAACTCGTTCGGCTTCGGCGGCAGCAATTGCGCGCTGGTGCTGGGCGAGGCGGCGCTCTGATGCGCGTTTACGTCGGCGGCGCAACGCTTGTCGGCCCCGGTATCGCCGACCGGGAGACCGGCATCGCGGTCCTGCGCGGCGAGCGGGACTACGCGTTCGGGGATTACGTCCCGCCGTCGCCCGCCATCCTTTCCGCTACCGAGCGGCGGCGGACCAGCCCGTCGGTCCGTCTTGCGCTCCATGCCGCCACGCAAGCCGTGCAGGCCGTTGCTGCGGATCCGGCGACGCTGCGCACCGTGTTCGGCACGTCGAACGGCGACGGGCAGGTCGTGCATGCCATCCTGGAGACGCTGTCGGGACCGGAGCGCCTCGTATCGCCGACGCAGTTCCACAACTCCGTGCACAACGCCGCGGCGGGATACTGGTGCATCGGCGCGGGCGTGCGGCGACCGTCGGTCAGCATCGGCTGCCACGATGACACCTTCGCCGCGGCGCTGCTCCAAGCGGCAACGCAGACCGTCGTCGAGCGGGAGCCGACGCTGCTCTGCGTCTTCGACATGCCGATGCCGCCGCCGCTTAGCCTCGTCCGCAAGACGCTCCATCCCCTGGCCGTCGCGATCGTGCTGTCGCCGACGCCGGAGTGGACCGGCGTCGAGGCCGAGTTGACCTTGCGCTTCGCCAGCGGACCGCCGAACACGCCGGCGGAGCCGCGCCTCGCTGGGCTTCAGCCGCTGTACGGCGGCAATCCGGCTGGACGTGCACTGCGCCTGCTCGAACATCTCGCCCGCAGCGAGGAAGCCCGGCTCTCGCTCGCCATCCTCGACGATTCCAGGCTCGACATGCACGTCATGCCGACATGCTCGCCCGAACATGCTTGATCGCGACGCGATCGCCCGCCTGATCCCGCACCAGGGCCGCATGTGCCTGCTCTCGTCGGTCGAGAGCTTCACGCCGACAGCGATCGTCTGCCGCGCCGTTTCGCATGCCGATCCGGACAACCCGCTGCGGCGGAACGGCATCCTCGCACCGGTCTGCGGAATCGAGTACGGGTTGCAGGCGATGGCGGTGCATGGCGCGATGCTCGACGAGACGCCGCAGCGTCCGGGTTACCTCACCAGCCTGCGCGACGTCCGGTTCGCCGATGGCGTCGCGGACCTCGCGTCGGTCGGCACGCCGCTCGCCGTGCGCGCCGACCTGCTGCACAAGGACGGCGCCGGCTTCATCTATTCTTTCGGCATCTCCGCCGCCGGGAGCGGCGGCCCCGGCTCCCTGCTGTCCGGACAGGCCATGATCATCATCCCGCCGGCTCCGGAGGGACAGCCGTGAGGCGGGCGCTGGTCACCGGCGGCGCCAGCCCGCTCGGCACGGCGATCTGCCGCAGGCTCGCCGCGGACGGGATACATGTCGTGATCCATGCGCATGCCGGGCTGGACCGGGCGCAAGCCGTCGCCGACGAAATCCGGCAGGCCGGCGGCGCGGCGGAGGCGGTCCGTTTCGACGTGACCGACGCCGCGGCGACGGCTGCCGCGATCGAAGATCTGCTGGCGGCCGGCGGCCCCGTTCAGATCCTCGTCCACAATGCCGGCATCCACGACGACGCGCCGATGGCGGGCATGACGGAGAAGCAGTGGCGCAGCGTCATCGACGTATCGCTGAACGGGTTCTATGCGGCGGCACGGCCGCTGCTCCTGCCGATGATGGGCACCCGCTGGGGCCGCATCGTCGCGATCTCGTCGCTCTCGGCGATCATGGGCAATCGCGGTCAGGTCAACTATGCCGCGGCGAAGGCCGGCCTTATCGGCGCGGTCAAGGCGCTGTCGCTGGAATGCGCCAGCCGGGGCATCACCGTCAACGCGGTGGCGCCGGGGATCATCGAGTCGCCGGCCGTCGCGGCGGTCCTGACCAAGGAACGGATCGCCGCTGTCGTGCCGATGAAGCGGGCCGGGAAGCCCGAGGAAGTGGCTGACCTCGTGGCGTTCCTCGCTTCGGACCGGGCCGCCTACATCTCCGGCCAGGCGATCTCCATAAACGGCGGCATGGCATAGGAAGATCGCTGTAGGAGCGGATCGGGAACGGCGCGCAGGGCGGGCCGCTCCCGATCCGCGGGCCTCAGCAATCAGATCGACGACTGGATCCGGATCTGCTTTTCCAGATTCTGGACCCAACCGTTGTAGTTCCGGTGAATTTCGGTTCCGGTGTAATCCAGGTTCGCACTGGATAGGTAGCGGATCGAGTAGTTCGTCGGCGTGTAGTTGATGGCGACAACCGCCTGATGCTCGCGCAGGTTCAGCGTGCATTTCATCTCGCCGGGACCGACGTTCTCGACCTGCCAGCCGAGACCGAGGGCGGCCCGCCGGATCTGATCCGCCCGGACGCTCAACGGCGCCGTCGGCGTTCCGAAGCTGTCGGAGTCGACATTGTAGATCGGTTTCGAGGTACAGGCCGCAATACCGACGACGATGATCAGGACGGTCAGCAGCCGTATCGCGATATTCCTCATCATTCCCCCTTCTTCTGAAGATGCTCGTTCCCTCGGCGGCAGGGCGGCTTTATCTCGGCCGGATACCGGCGGCGACGGTTCGCCACAACCCCACCGGATACATCCCGCGCCTCAGCAACTTCGACGCGACCATTACCACAATCCGGCAAATATCCGCCACCGGCCGGAAATAGCTCGGACGGCGCAGCACCGACCCGTACAGCGCGGGAATATCGATCGAAACCGTGCGCACGCCGTGCCATCCGGCGCAGATGAGCAATTCGCTCTCGAAGGCGAAACCGGTCGCCAGGGGCGGACGGGCGGACAGCCCGCGGAGGGCGCTCGCCGGGTAGACCCGGAACCCGGATTGCGTGTCGTCGATCGGATGGCCCGACGCCCAGGAGATCCAGAAATCGGCAATGCGGTTCGCGATGTACCGCGCTCGCGGGAAGGCATCCTTATGCGCTCGCCGCGAGCCGATCACGATCGTACCGGGATTGCGGCGCGCCGCGTCGACGAGCCGCGCGACGTCCTCCGGCCGGTGCTGGCCGTCGGCGTCGAGCGTCACGACATCGGCGGTTCCGGCATTGAGGGCGTGCATCATGCCGTTCCACAGGCTGGCGCCCTTGCCGCTGTTGACCGGGTTGCGCAGCACGGTCGCGCCGCACCGCTGCGCGATCGAGCCGGTGCCGTCCGACGATCCGTCGTCGACGACGATCACCGCGGGAGCGACCGCGAGCGCGCGCCGCACGATGTCGGCGATCGTCGCCGCTTCGTTGTAGGCCGGAATGACGATGGCCACGTCGGGAACGCCGGAAGCGGGCCGCGAGCCATAAGGTGCGTCCTCCCGGAGGGCCGGCGACGCGGGCTCGTCCAGGCAGAGGCTTTCGCTCCCTTCGGGCGTGGAGTCGGTCGTCGTCCTTGTCTGGTCTTCCGTCGGCGAAATCACGGGTTTTGCTTGCCGATGCTGGCAGAAAATGGTTTCAGAATACCCGCGCCCGGCGGTTTTGGTCGATACCGGCGGCGGATCACGCGGGCGACAATATACGAGACGGGGAGCGGCGTAGGTGAGGAATATCACAAGCGGCAACGGGACCACGGGCGCAACCGCCGCGATGGCGTGCGACGTGCTGGTCATCGGCGGCGGGCCGGCGGGTTCCACCGCCGCGGCGCTCCTTGCGGAGCGCGGCCGGAGCGTGGTGCTGCTGGAGAAGGATGCCCATCCCCGCTTCCACATCGGCGAATCCCTTCTCCCGCAGAATCTGGCCGTCTTCGAACGGCTCGGCCTGCTCGACGAGATCGCGAAGCTCGGCGTGTACAAGCCGGGCGCGGAGTTCGTTTCGGATGCGCATGGCGGCAAGCGGGTCGTCTTCGATTTCTCGACCGGGATCGACCAGCGCTATACCTACAGCTTTCAGGTCCGGCGTGCCGAGTTCGACGCCCTGCTTTTCGATAACGCGAAACGGAAAGGCGCCGCCGCGCACGAGAACGTCCGCGTGGTCGACGTCCAGTTCGCACCGGCGGGCGGCGACCGGCGATCCCTGGTCACGGCCGAGGACGGCGCCGGCGGCGGGCAACGGCAGTGGGCGCCGCGCTTCGTTATCGACGCATCCGGGCGCGACACGTTCTTCGCCGGCCGGTCCGGCGAGAAGACCGCCGATAAGAACAACTCGACAGCTGCGGTCTTCGCCCATTTCAGGAACGTCGCGCGCCGGTCCGGGCGCGAGGAAGGCAACATCTCGGTCCACCTCTTCGACCAGGGGTGGTGCTGGATGATCCCGCTCCCGGACGACACGATGAGCATCGGGCTGGTCAGCAATCCCGACTTCTTCAAGGCGCGGAAGGCCGACGTCAAGGCGCTGTTCCTCGATACGCTGGCGGCGACGCCGAGCATCGCCGCTCGGATGACCGACGCCGAGCTGATCTCGCCGGTGACGTCGACCGGCAACTACTCCTACCACTCGAGTTCCATGGTGGGGGACGGCTACATCCTGATTGGCGACGCGTTCGCCTTCATCGACCCGATCTTCTCCAGCGGCGTGCTGCTGGCGATGACCGGCGCCGTTCTCGGCGCCGACGCGGTCGAAGCCTGGCTTACCGACCCGAAAAGCGCCGAGCCGCTGTTCCGCGAGTTCGACCGCCGCGTGCGCTACGCGCTCGATTCGCTGTCCTGGCTGATCTACCGGATCAACACGCCGGTGCTGCGCGACATGTTCATGGAGCCGCAGAACCGGTTCCGGATGCGCGAGGGTCTGGTGTCGCTCCTCGCCGGGAACGTGCATGCGCCCAAGGGACTCGCCCTGCCGGTCCTCGCCTTCAAGACGGCGTACTACTTCCTGTCCGCGGCGCGCCGGCTCGGCTTCCGACTGGGGTCCGGCGGCTTGTCGAAGAGCGCGCCCGCCTCCGCCACCTGAGCCTCACCTGCTTGGCGGCGGCGGACGGTGTCAGGTGATCCGCGCCGCCATTCGCCGGTTTCCGCTGAGTCGGGCGTAGGTCCGCCCGACGACGTACCAGTGGATGAAGAATGCTTCCCGTGCCAGGAGGAGCATGTCGCGGACGGTCCAGCAGGGCCGCTCTTCGGCCGCGCACGGGACGTGCTCGATGCCGAGGCCGCGGGCGAGCAGCGCCGCTCGCGCGAGATGGAACCGGCTCGTCACGAGCAGCAGCGGCAACTCGGCGCTCGGGTGCGGGAATGCCGCGCGGTATTCCTGCAGGTTCTCCAGCGTGTGGCGGGAGCGATCCTCGATCGAGATCCGCGCCGCCGGAAATCCGTTCGCGATGAGGTACCGGCGACCGATCTCCGCCTCGGAAGGCTGTCCCTCCGTCGTCGGTCCGCCGAGCACGATGATCCGCGCCGCCGGGTTGCTCCGGCTCAACGCCAAGGCACGGTCGAGCCGGGCGCGGTACGCCCGCTCCGGCACGCCGCGCCGCGAACGCATGCCGAGAACAAGCACGGCATTTCCGGCAGCCGAAGGCAAGGTGCGCCGGGCAACGGCGAACGCATGGACGCAGGCGGCGGCGATGGTCAGCCCGCCGCTGACCGCCGCGACAACAAGCGACAGAGCCAGCATCGCGAACCCGTCGAGCCGGACGAGCGAGCGCACAGGCGCCGCACGGCTTCGGTCGCGGAGGTGGTCGGAGATCATGCGATCGGCTTGGCTGGCTCGATGGTCGCTCGTCCGCCCGGACGGAAAACCGACCGCGGCTCTCGTGAGGAATTTATGGCGCGCATCAGAGAATCGCTTTAGCTAGGCCCTATTGCAATTCGGTTTTATTCGGTTCCGGACGGGATAGTCTTGAAGCACCTTCTCGCTACGGCGGCGATGGCAGCCGCCGCCGGCCTGATCGCGGCAGCCGCCACCGCGGCGGAGAACGGCAGCGCCGCCGCCGACAGCGGCAATGGCGCCAGCAACAACAAGGCATTGTTCGAGATCGGCGTCGCCGGAGGCGTCGGATGGATACCCGACTACCCTGCCGCCGCGCAGAACCACGTACAAGGACTGGCGCTGCCTTACGTCATCTATCGCGGACAGGTATTGCAGAGCGACGAGACCGGCATCCGCGGCAAGCTGTACCGCTCCCGGGCGATCGAATTCGACCTCAGCTTCGGCGGCGCCCTGCGGGCCTCGTCGCGCGACAACCGCGCCCGCGAGGGCATGCCCGACCTCGACTATCTCGGCGAGATCGGGCCCAGCGTGCGGATCCACGCGTACCGCGATCCCGACGCCGGCAGCGTCGATGTCGAGCTGCCGGTGCGGAGCGCCTTCTCCACCGATTTCTCCCGCATCGACTATCGCGGCTTCGTCTTCGCGCCGGAGCTTTCCTATACGCTGCCGAACCTCGTATTCCAGGACAGCCGCTGGAAGACGAGCATCGGGCCGATCTTCGCGACCGGCCGCCTGATGGACTATTTCTATCACGTCGATCAGCGCTTTGCCCTGCCGGACCGGCCGGCGTTCGACGCCCATGGCGGCTATCTCGGGTCGCGCCTCCAGAGTTCCTACAAGGTGCCGATCAACGGTCGGCTTTCCGTGTTCGCGGCGGGCCGAGTCGAAACCTTCGCCGGAGCCACCAACCACGACAGTCCGCTGTTCAAGCGCGACGTCAATTTCTCGATCGGCGCCGGCCTGACGTTCTCGCTCTACCGCTCGGACGCGCGCAGCGACGTTCCGGCCGACACCGTCGACTTCCCGTGATGCGGGAAGGGCTCACGCGCCCTTCTCGCGCGCCTTGCCGCTGATCTTGGCACCGAGGTGCGAGAGGTCTTCGCCGAACCCTTCCATCGTCCGGCAGGATGAGAGCGCCACGCAGGCGGCGACGAGAACCGCGCCGATCGCGACGAGTTGGGAGAGGGGCCTTCTTCGCTTCATGCCATTTCACGAGGACGTGGCGTATCCGAAGTTCTTCACGCGACGGTTTAGCATGTAGCGCGCGAGCGTGCACGGACCGCGCGCCGGTCGCCGCTGATGTCGAAAATTTGGCACAGCGACGGATACGGGGTGATGGACGTCACTGCGAACCCCGGTCGCCGACTGTATTTCTTCCGGATCGTCGGCCCGCCTTGCTATCTTATGGCGACAGCTCGGCCCCGGTCGGCCTTGATCGATATAACAGCGGTTCAGGGATGCGCTTCGCTCGGCTATTGATCCCGTGGTTGAGTACCGTCGTGCTCGCCCTCGCTTCGTTTTCCGCCGCGGCCCAGGATCGCGGCCTGCCCACCGCCGACACGGGCAACGAGCAGCGGCTCGCGCTGGTGATCGGCAACGGCGGCTATCCTGAAGCGCCCTTGCGCAATCCGGTCAACGACGCGACGGCGATGGGTCGGACGCTGAAGAAGCTCAACTTCCAGGTCGTCGAGCTGCACGACGCATCGAGGAAGCAGATCGCCCAGGCGATCCTCGATTTCGGAGAGAAGCTGAAGCGCGGCGGCGTCGGCCTGTTCTACTACGCCGGCCACGGCGTCCAGGTCAGGGGCCAGAACTACCTCGTACCGGTCGATGCAAGCATTACGTCGGAAGGGTCGATCGGCTTCGAAGCCATCGCCGTCGAATCCGTGACGGACCAGATGGGCGACGCCGGAAACCGCATCAACCTGATCATCCTCGACGCCTGCCGCAACAACCCGTTCGAGCGCCGGCTGCGCGGCGGCCCGCGCGGTCTGGCGGCGATGGATGCCGCCCGCGGCACGCTGATCGCCTATGCGACGGCGCCGGGCTCGACCGCCGCAGACGGCGACGGCCAGAACGGGCTCTACACCGAGGAGCTGCTGCGCTCGCTGCGCGAGCCGGGCCTCAAGGTCGAGGAAGTGTTCAAGCGCGTCCGCACCGGCGTTGTGCAGAAGACGAACGGCCAGCAGACGCCGTGGGAGTCCTCCTCGCTGACCGGCGATTTCGTCTTCAACCAGACGATCATCATCCAGCCGCCGCCCGCGCAGGCCGCATCGCCTCCGCCGGCCGCCACGGTCGCCGCGCTACCGCCCGGCGGCGGCGACCGTGAGGTCGTGTTCTGGGAATCGGTCCGCAACAGCTCCGACGCGGCGGATTACGACGAATATCTCCGCCGCTATCCGACCGGCACATTCGCCGATCTGGCGCGGCTCCGCATCGAACGGCTGTCGAAGCAGACCGACAAGCGCGAGCCGTCCCAGCCGGCGGCGGCTGCTGCGCCCGCGGTGGTTGCGCCCGCACCGGCGGCGGCGGCCGTCGTCGCCGATGCCCCCGAGGAATTCAGCGGCGCGTTTCTTACGAAGAAGCGTGTCAACGTCCGCTCCGGGCCGGCAAGCGGCGCAAAGGTGGTCCAGACGCTGGAGCCGGGAGCGCGTGTCTCGGCGACCGGCCGGCTGCCCGCCAAGGGCTGGACGCGTATCGCGCTGAAGGATGGCTCGCAGGAAGGCTGGGTTACGAGCAACTTGCTTGAGACCGAGCAGGAGGCCGCCGCGCGCAAGGCCGAAGAGGAAGAGGCCGCGCAGCGACGCGAGGCGAAGCGCGCCGATGAGGGCCGCGCTACCGCCGAGGCGGAGCGCAATTTCCGCGAGGCGCAGCATCAGATCCACGCGCAGCGCGAGCTTGCCGTGCAGCAGAAGCGCGACGTGCAGGAGCGCAAGAAGCGCAGCAGCGATGCCGCGCCGAAGCAGCGCTCATTGGCTCCGCAGGCTTCGGCTCCGGCAGCCGCGCCGCCGCCGGCCGCCGCGGAACCGGCACAGCATCCGGGCGCCTTCCGCCGCTTCTTCAATGACGTGAAGGATAGTTTCAGCGGCTCCAAGGCGGCGC
>DASWRT010000097.1:0-10276 GCA_036403035.1 Allostellaceae bacterium
CTGCGGAAAACCGGCTCGGCGCCGGCATGTTCCGTCGCCGCCACCGCACGCCCGTTCGGCAGGAGCAGCCACGCCGTCCCGCCGCCGGCCGCCGCGGCTTCGGCGACGAGACCGCACAGCGCCGCCTCGTCGCCTTCGTCCGCCGGGGCGAGATAGCGGCGGCGGCGCGCGTCGCGCTCCTCCCAAGAGACGTAAGGGTTGGAGTGCAGCTTCGGCGCGGCGACGAGCCGTCGTCCCGCCGCGATCACCGAGAAGGCGGCGGGATCGCTCCAATCCGTCTTCAGCTCGGTGACGAAGAGGTCGTCCGGGCGCGTCGCGGCGAGGATCCAGGCATAGGCCGCGCGGTCGATATCCGCGCCGTCCCGCTGCGCCTGCTGCCGTGCGTTCCGGTCGTAGGGGCGGGTCAGCAGCGCGGCGGCTCCCGCACCAGCGGTAAGCAGCACGACAGCCGCGAGTCCTGCGTGCATCGCCGTGCCGCCTTTGCCCCAGAGCAGGCGCATCGCCTGCCAACCGGCAAACCCGATCACGCACGCCCAACCGGCCTGGAGATAGAAATGATAGTGGTGCGCCGGCACCGACGTGACCCGGCACGCCGCTTCCGGCAGGAGGCCGCCGGGCGCGAGCATGCAGGCGTAATGGCGCACCAGGAACACGACGCAGATGCCGATCCACGCCGCCAGGATGGCGACGCCCCGCCGGTCCGGGCCGTCCGTCGCCCCCGCCGGTTCGTCCCGCTCGACCCGGCGGCGGCGCCACAGCAACACCGCCGCTGCCGTTGCGGCGAGCACGCCCGGCGCGTCGAGGATCAGGACCCGTTTCAGCGACTCCCGCGTCATCACGTCGGAGAGCCACGAGGCCGGCGCCGCGTTCGCGGTGTGCAGCCCGTACCGCACCGCGATCGGCCCGACGAAGAGCAGCGCCCAGGCAAGCTGCACCGACGCGACCGCTGCCAGCCACGCCACCGTCCGCCGCCGGATGCCTTGCGCCGCGAACGCCGCCGCGGTGACGATTCCGGAGAGCAGCAGGCCCGCGACGGGCTGCGCGAGGAAATCGATTCCGAGCGCGCTTCCGATCGCTACCGCGTCGCGCCACCGCACTGTCCCGCCGCACCGCCGATGCACCAGCCCGACGCCGACGAAGAAGAAGGGCAGGGCGAGGTTCGGCGTGAACGGCCAGGGCGTGTAGCCCGCCGCATCCCATGGCGCCAGCCATGGCCGCGGCGCGTTGCCGTTCCACAGCACGAAGATTGCGGTCGCCGCCGCGGCGGCGCCAGGTGACGACAGCAGCTGCCGCGTCATCCAGAAGAAGGCCAGCGGCGCCAGCAGGTTGAGCCACGGCCCGGCCTGCACCCAGGCCGCCGCGATCGGCGTCCCGTCGGGCGCCAGCAACCGGTATGCCGCCGCGGCCAGAGCCGGGATCAGCCCCGGATACCAGCGCGTCTCCCCGGCATAGACCGGATCGCCGAACCGGTTGCCGTCGAGGAGTCCCTGGATGAACCCGAGATCGCGGAGATTGTCGAGGTCGTGCGGCAGCGTCAGTCCATGCACCGCATGCCATCCCGCCGCGGCGCAGAGCAGGAGCAGCAGCGCCAATACTGATCGCGCGGCCCGGCGCTCGGTCACGACCGCCGCCCGCATGCCGCGCGCCGAACTTTGCCACTCCGGCAACCCTCGGTTTCGGCTATGCTGCGCCGGTCCCGTTTCGTTCCGTTCCGAGCCACCGCTGCCCCTGTCTGATGCCATCAGCCACCGCCCGCACTGCCGCCGCCACATTGCCTAAGCCGCAGCAGCGCCGCCGCAGCGCCGCTAACGCGCAGGCGGCGTCGGCAGTGCCGCGATCCGGCGGCGGCCCCAAGCGGAAGACCAAGGCTGCCCGCCGGACGAAGCCGCGTCCGCCCGGCTTCCTCGAACGGCATCGATTCGTGATCCTCGGCGGCGCTCTCGGGGCGACGCTGGCGGCGCTCGTCCTCTACGGCACCGTCGCGTGGCTTGTCGAGCGGATCGCCGGTCCTTCGGGCTTCGCCGCGATGCCGTCCGCCGCGGCGATCGAGCGCCTGCTGCTGCCGGTCGAGCGCGCCGGGCGCGGGCTCGCGCCGTCGCGCCTCGCGGATGCGCTGCCGCCGCCGGTCGACCGCCCGCCCGCGCCGGACGTACGCCGCGCGATCCGCCATGCCGCGCGCGGCGTCGGCGTCGACGAGGGCTTCCTGCTGGCGGTGGCGGCCCGCGAATCGTCCTTCGACCCGACCGCCCGCGCCGCGACGAGCAGCGCCGTCGGCCTTTACCAGTTCACCGACGACACGTGGCTGCGCGTCGTCAAGGCGTTCGGGCCGCGTCACGGCCTCTCCCGCCACGCCGCCCGCATCGTCCTCGACGACGATTCCGGCACGGTCGCGCTCCCCGACGCGAAGGCGCGCGCCGCGCTGCTGCGGCTGCGCGACGACCCGCGCCTCTCGGCGGAGCTGGCCGCGGAGCTGGCGGTCGACAATGCCGCGCGCCTGGAGCGGCTGCTCGGCCGGCCGGTCGTCCCGGCCGAGACCTACATCGCACACTTTCTCGGCGTGGCGCAGGCGGCGCAGGCGATCCGCGCCGCCGAATCGAACCCTGGCGCGGCCGCGGCGCATCTCTTCCCGGCCGCCGCGGCGCGCAATCCCGGCATGTTCCGCCCGCATGCCTTGGGCGGCGGCGACGCCTCGGTCGCCGAGCTTGTCGGCCTGATTCGCCTTTGGTTCGACCGCGAAGCGCCCCGCCTCGCCCGCCTCTGACCCTCGGGAGGAGCGGGGGGCGACGGCGTGCGCCGCGGAACGTGCGAACATGCACGGGTGTTGCCATGTCAGGTTGAACAGTTACGGAGTGTTGACATGCGCACCACGGTCCTGACCGGCGCGTTCGCCGCCTCGGTATTCGCGCTCGCGGCGACAGGCTCCGCCGCTATCGCCCAGCAGCCGACGCCGAGCACGGCGCCGCCGCCGCCGACCGCTTCGACGACCGCACCGACTACGGGCGCACATAGCGGCGTGCCGGCCGGCGCCCCTGGAGCCGGCCCCACGAACGCGACCGCGCCACGCGTTCACGCGCAGAATCCGCTGACCCAGGAGGACGTGTCGAAGATCAAGGGGACCAGCGTCTACGGCAAGGACGGCAAGTCCCTGGGTTCGGTCGACACGGTGCTGATGAAGCCGGATTCCAGGACGGTCGACCAGCTGGTCGTTAAGTCGGGCGGCCTGCTCGGCGTCGGCGGCCACGACGTGGCGCTGCCGCTCGACCAGTTCTCCTGGGACGCCGACAAGGACGGCTTCACCATCGCCAAGTCGCAGGACGAGCTGAAGTCGATGCCGGAATGGAAGGCCCCGTCCTCGACCGCCTCCGCGACCGGCAACGGCTCCGCCGCGACCGGCACCGCGGGCTCCTCGACCCCGCCGAAGTAGCAGCAGCCGCTCTGCTGCCCTCTCTTCACCTTCCCCCGCCCGCGGGGAAGGCCGGGATGGGGGCAACTTGCGAGTAATCGGGCCGGATTTGCCCCCACCCTGACCCTCCCCCGCTGCATGCGGGGGAGGGAAGCGGCCGGGGTTTGGCGGGTATTCCTTTGCTACTGCGCCTCCGGCACGTTGGCCGTGATCTCGATGCTGGAGTACCACGCGGCGAGGTCGGCGATGTCCTTGTCCGACAGTTCCTTCGCCATCGTGTTCATCAGCTCGTTGACCCGCTTGCCCGCCCTGTAGGCTTCGAGCTGCGCGGTCAGGTACATCTCTGGCTGGCCGGCGATGTTCGGCGCCTCGGGGATCTTCGACAGCCCGTCGATGCCGTGGCAGGTCTGGCACTTCGTGGCCTGCTTGCGCCCCGCCGCCGCGTCCCCGGCAACCGCCGGGGAAGCCAGGACGAATGCCACCGCCAGCGCCGTCAATGCAAATCGTCCTCCAGTTCGGAAACGCTCGACGCGGCTCCGCCTACCCAACCCTCCCCCGCAAGGGGGGAGGGCTTTGAAGGCGTTCGGCTTTTCTCCCTCCCCCCTTGCGGGGGAGGGGCGGGGTAGGGGAACCCGGCATGATGCCGGGCGCCCCGTTTCAAGCTCGATCGCTATCTTCGCCGACCTCCTCACGAGCGCTTGCCCGGTGCGGGAGCCGCCGGCCGGGCCTGCGGATGCGGCGGCGGTGCTGCCGGCTCCTGCCGGGTGGTCTGCGGCGCTCCGGCGGCGCCCTGGCCGCCCTCGTACGAGATGCGGTAGATCGCGCCGGCGAAGTCGTCGGAGACCAGCAAGGAGCCATCGGGGAGCTGCGCCACGTCGACCGGGCGTCCGTGATACTCGTTGGTCTGCGGGTCGAGCCAGCCGTCGGCGAACACCTCTGTCTTGTCCGCGGTGCCGTCCGGCTTCAGGCTGGTGAACATGACCCGCGCGCCGATCGGGGTGGTGCGGTTCCACGAGCCGTGCTGGGCGTTGAAGATGCCGCCGCGGTATTTCTCGGGGAACATCGAGCCGGTGTAGAAGGTCATGCCGAGGTCGGCGGCGTGCGCCGCCATCTCGACCTGCGGGAACACGACGTCTTCCGGCGGCTGCTCGTCCTTGTATTCCTCGGTGCGCACCTTGCCGCCGCCGTACCACGGGAAGCCGAAATTCTGCCCGGCCTGCGTCGCGTGATCCAGCTCGCCCGGCGGCTGGTCGTCGCCCATGCCGTCGACCTGGTTGTCGGTGAACCAGAGCGTGCTGTCCTTCGGGTTGAAGTCCATGCCGACCGAGTTGCGGACGCCGTGGGCGTAGACTTCGCGCCCCTTGCCGTCGCGCTCCATGCGGATGATGCCGCTGAGGCCCCACTCGTTGAACTCGGCGAGCTTCTCCTTCGGCGGCACGTTGAACGGCTGGCCGAGCGCGATGTAGAGCTTGTTGTCCGGCCCGATCCGGCAGACCCGCGCGCTGTGGTTGAAGCTCTCGTCCTCGGGCGGGATCAGCTTGCCCTGCGGCACCACCACGTCGGCGGCGACGTCCGGGCCTTCATAGAAGAACTCCGCCGCCGGGAAGACGAGCACGCGGTTCTGCTCGGCGACGAACAGGAACCCGTCCTTCGAGAAGCAGACGCCGTTCGGCACCTTCATCTGCACCGACGGCGCGAACACCTTGACCTCGTCGGCGACGCGGGTCTTGGCATGATCGGTGACCGCCCAGATCCTCGTCTTGCGCGTGCCGACGAAGACGACGCCGGTGGACGGGCCGACCGCCATGTGCCGCGCATCGGGCACGATGGCGTAGAGATCGGCCTTGAAGCCCTGCGGCACCTTGATCCGTTGCAGGTTCTTCCGGATCGCATCGGCGCGCGCGCCGGTCTGCGGCACCGTTTCCAGCGTCAGGCTGGTCCCGGTGCTCTGGAACTGCTGCAAGCGCTGCAGATTGTCCTGCGCCGCGGCCGGACCGGTCCCGCCGAGGGCGAAGGCGGCGGCGGTGATGGCGGTTCCAGCGGCGAGCCATTTGCCGGGCATGAGATCCTCCTCCATGTGCGATCGCGTTCTCCGACGGCTTCCGCGGCGATCGTTAATAAACGTTAACAAACTTGCGTGGCTCGCCATAGCCGGATTCGCCGGTCCCGCTGCCCACCCAGAGCTGCCCAACCTGGAACTAATGGTTAATTCCGCGTTTGTGCAGGTAAGAGCCTGCGAAGAAAGGCTCTGAACCGCTCGGATCGGGAGGATGACGATGCTCAAGCCGTTTGCAGACCACCCATTTGCCCGCATCTCAGGCGCGGTCGCGCTGGCCGTCGTTCTCGCCGTCGCGGTGCCGACGGCCGCCGCCCTGGCGCAACAGACCGGCGGCGCTGCCGCCGGCGCCACTGCCGCCGGGCCCGCCGGCCAGGAGACGCTGCGTAAGGCGACCGGCACGGTGAAGCAGGTCGAGGCCCGCCGTCTGACGCTACAGGACGGCACGAGCTACGAGCTGGCCGAAGGCGTCGCCGTGCAGAACATCCGTCCGGGCGAGCAGGTCGAGGTGACCTACGGCATGGAGCACGACCAGCGGGTCGCGACCGACGTGGGCGTCGTCGGCGCCGCCGCCAGCGCCGGCACCTCGAAGAAGCCGAGTGAGGCCGGGCAGGCGGACACATCAGGCGCCGGAGGAGGCGCCGCGCCGAAGCGGTAGGCTTCCGCCGCCGCACCTCTCGGTCACGGCACGCCGAACTCTCTCTATTCCGAAAGGGATGGAGAGTTTTCGCGCGCCATATCCGCTCGTGACGATAGGATCCGCTGATTAAGAAAAAGAAATACTCACAAGAATGACAGAGATCGCGTAGCGATGATCAAATCGGTCCTCACGATAATAGGCGGAAGGATTGTTCCTTTAACCAATCATTGATCGCGTTCCATCATGGTCTCTTGACCCGCGCCTGGACGATGCGGCGCGCCCGCTTCGGCGGTGCGGCGCCGTGCCGTCCGGCGCAGTCTCAGCAGGAGCAAGAATATTCGATGGCTGACACCGCAACCCAGACCGTCCACCAGCCGCTGCTCGGCGCCTTCGTCGGCGGCGTCGCCCCGGCGGACGAGCAGAACCTCGCGGCGATGGAGCAGTGGCTCGGGCGCAAGCTCGACTATGTCGTCACCTTCCTCAACCACGACAGCTGGGATGCGTTCGACAGTTCGGTGCAGTGGAACCTCGACCAGTGGACCAACCATGAGAAGCTGCTGATCTCGGTGCCGCTGACCGTCACCGGCACCAGCCTCCACGACGTCGCCAGCGGCGCCTACGACCAGCACTTCGTCGAGGCCGCGCAGAAGATCGCCGCCTATGACCCGAACGCCGTCATCCGCCCCGGCTGGGAGATGAACGGCAACTGGTTTCCCTGGTCGGCCGGGGCGAGCCCGGACGACTATGTCACCGCCTACCACCATCTCGTCGACGCGTTCCGCTCCGTCTCGCCGAACTTCAAGTTCGACTGGTGCGTCAACACCGGCTCGCAGGGGACGGACCCCGCCAAGGTCTATCCGGGCGACAACTACGTCGACACCGTCGGCCTGGACATCAACGAAAGCACGGCCTGGACCGCCGGCATGACGCCGGACCAGCGCTGGGCCATGATCATGAACCAGACGAACGGCCTGCAATGGCATGCCGACTTCGCCGCCGCGCACGGCAAGCCGATGAGCTTCGCCGAATACGGGACGAACATCGACGACGGCACCTTCGTCACCCACATGGCGGACTGGATCAAGCAGCACGACGTCGCGTTCCAATCCTACTGGAACGCCGACGACAACATCTCCGCCGCGCTGAATGAGCATCCCGCCAACGAGGCGGCGTTCAAGGCCGCGTGGGGCGGCTCCGGCGACGTTTCCCCGACGCCGTCCGACACGTCCTCGGCGCCCGCCCCGGTTCCCGTTACGGCGTCCGACACTGCGCCCGCAGCAGCAGCCGAGCCCTCGACCCCGGCTCCGGCTCCCGAACCGGCACCTGCTCCAGCGCCCACACCGGCCGCATCGCCCGATCCGGCCGCGCACGCCGATGCGCCGGCAAACGACGCCGGTGCCGCTCCCACCGCTCCCGTTGCCCCCGCCGCAGCGGAAAGCGGGCCGGTCGTGCTGCACGTCTCGGAAGATGGCTGGGCCGGCGACGCGCAGTTCATCGTGTCGGTCGATGGCCATCAGGTCGGCGGCGTCTACACGGCGACCGCCTCGCACGCCGCGGGCGAGTCCCAGGCGATCGCACTGCCCGCCGATGCCGTCGCCGCCGGGGGGACGCTGCCGGGCACGATCGCGATCAGCTTCGTCAACGACGCCAGCTCCGGCGCCCCCGGCCAGGACCGCAACCTCTACCTCGACCATCTCGACATCGGCGGCCAGAGCTACGCCGGCCACGCCGCGCAGGGCGGTTTCGACCCCGGCTCGGTGGCGGGCGCGCACGACCCGAACGCCACCGCGCTGCTGGGCAACAGCACGGTGTCGCTCGACGTCCAGCACCTGACCGCCTCGGACTACTGGCACTCTCCCACCGGCTGAGCCCACGCCGCCTCGACGTCCCTCTCCCCTTGCGGGAGAGGGAGGGGGCCCGCGAAGCGGGGCGGGTGAGGGGCCGCCGGCCTTACGCAGCGGAACCCCGCGCGCTTCGTGCTACTTGGGGTTCGGGTTCGTCGGTCCCGCGGTCGGCCCGCGCTGATCCGGGCCGTTCCCCCTGGTCGGCGCCGCGCCCTTCGTCGTGCTCCGGCTCGTGCTCGACCCCTCGCCGGTCCCCGGCTTGTTCGACGGGTCGGGCGTGACGGAGGTCGTCTTGCTGCCCTGCGTCGTCGAGGTGCCGGGCGTTCCAGTGCCGACGGTCCCTCCCGAGGAGGAAGATTGCGCGAAGGCCGGCGGCGGCGCGGCGGCGGCGAGCAGGAGCGCGGCGGCGGCAAGGGAGACGGCGGTTCCGAGTTTCACGGTCGATGTCCTGTCCGGAGAGAGCGGTGTCCCCTCGATAACGGCGGCGACTCGCGTCCGTTCTCCCCGCGCCGTCCGATCTCTCTCCCCTCGCGGGAGAGGGCGGGGCTCATGCGAAGCATGGCAGGGTGAGCATGGCAGGGTGAGGGGGCTTTCCGCGAGCGCAGCGCGCCGTTGTCACCTCAACGCTCCGCTCCCTCCGGTCGCTCCTTTCACCCTCCCGCGGCTCTGCTCCGGGCTCTTCCCTCTCTCCGAGGGGCGAGGGATCCATCGTCCGCCGCCGCCCCGGCGGCCTGCACCAGCTCGTGGATGAAGCCGAGCTTGCGGATCGCGGCCGGCGACAGGATGAAGGGGTAGAGGTCGCCCGCGCCGATGCATCGGCTGAGGTTGTTGAGCGCGAAGACCAGCGGCAGCCATGCCTCGACGATCCGCTCGATGCCCTGCCCGGCGGCGTACGGGTCGACATGGACCGTCGCTGCCGGCACGCCGTCCCCGGCGGCGCGCGGGTGCACGCGGACGCCGAACGCGTCCGCCATCTCCAGCGTGTCGACGATGTGCAGGTAGTGCGCCCAGGTCTCGGCGAAATCCTCCCACGGATGCGAGCTGGCGTAGGCGCTCACGAAATGCTCCTGCCAGTCCGGCGGCGCGCCGTTGGCGTAGTGCGTCTGGAGCGCCTCGCCGTAATCCCGCCGGTCGTCGCCGAACAGCGCGCGGCAGGCATCGAGCGTCCAGGGAGCCCCGTCGCGCACCAGCCGGTCCCAGTACCAGTGGCCGACCTCGTGGCGGAAATGGCCGAGCAGCGTCCGGTAGGGCTCGCCCATCCCGGTGCGCCGCCGCTCCCGTTCCGCGTCGTCGGCCTCCGCGAGCGCCAGCGTGATCAGCCCGTTGTCGTGGCCGGTCATCACCTGCGGGCCGTTCCCCGGCGCCGGCGGGTCGGCCAGGAAGTCGAACGCGAGTCCCTCCTGGGAATTGTCCGCCCGGTTCTCCAGCGGCAGGCGGAGCCGCAGCAGCGTGTAGAACAGCCGGTGCTTCGCCAGCTCGATCCTCTGCCATGCCGACAGATTGCCCGGCTGCGACAGGTCCGGAACGGTGCGGTTATGCCGGCAGGCGGTGCAGTATCTCTCCGGCGACGACGCCGGGACGAGCCAGTTGCACGCCGCGAACCCGGCGTTGGCGCAGAAGCGGAGGAGCCGGCCGGGCGCGCCGACCGGGTGCCACTCCCCGGCGGTTTCCGCCGCTTCCTCCAGCGCGGAGAGCGTGCCCGCATCGGGCACGTAGCCGAGCCGGTGCCCGCACCGTTCGCACCGGACATTCTCGAAATACAGGAGCTGCCCGCACCACTCGCACGTGAAGAGCTTCATTACCGCCCGGACCTGATCGAGGATTCGTCCAGGCGAAAACAAGAGATCGGCGAATAAATTCCGTATCCCGACGCGGATCCCTTGCCGCCTCCGGCGTTTTCAATCCAGGGGGATAAAGCATATATTTGAATTCTGCCAGACTATCGCGGCACGAATGTCCACGAGTCCTGCACACCAAGTATGCAGGTAGAATGAAAAGTAAGCCTTCATGGGGATCATGACCGCGCCTTACCGGCTCACCATCGACCTTGAGCCGCTGTTCGAGAACGAGATCACCGCCGTCATCGATGCCGCGGAAGACAGCCGCGCGAGCGTCCTGGTCACCGACCGCCGCTGCGTCCTGCTCTTCGAGCAACCCGCCGACCGCGACGCCTTCAGGGACCTGTGGGGCGGCGAACCCTGACGAAGCGACTCGCCGCCGTCACCGCCGCACCTTCCCCCGCCTGCGGGGGAAGGGCGGGATGGGGGAAGCCGCGTGACGCGGCTCCAAGCTCAACCGCAATCCGCACGAGGGAAACCGCACCGCACTCCGGC
>DASWRT010000098.1:0-5248 GCA_036403035.1 Allostellaceae bacterium
CGAGAAATCCGCCTCGACGCGATGCCCGCACCAGGGAATGCACTCCTCGCCGGTATGCGCGCCGATCCGGCCGGCCGCGTCGATCGCGTGCAGCTGGCGCTGCGCCCGTCCGGCATCGGACTCGGTCAGGATGCGCACGACATCAGGCGCCGGAACGCCTTCGGCGAGAAGGCGCAGCCCGCGTGGACCGTAGGTCGGATTGACGAGCGCCTGCGTCGCCAGCGCTCCGACTCCGCCGAGAGCGTGCGGACAGAGCGCCCCCACCGCGAAGAACCGGGTCGCCACCGCAACGCCGAAGGCGCCGGTCGACGGATCGCGCGCGACGATCGACCACGTCATGGCGCCGTCAGCGTCCCACCGCGTAGCCCTGCATGCCGCGCGGGTTCGCGGCGGCCCGGAGCAGCGTCCCGTCCGGCCCGGTCTCCTGCGAGCAGGCGGAGAGCCGGCCCTCGGACCAGGGGTCGCCGACTTGGACACGATGCCCTCGCTCGCGCAGCCGACGAAGCGTCGCGTCGGGGAAGCGCGACTCCACGGCAAGCAGGCCGAGATTCGCCTGCCGCGGGTAGAACGAGCTGGGCACGTGCTCGGTGTGGAAGGCCGGCACGTCGATCGATTCCTGAAGGTTGAGCCCGTGATGCACGCGATGCAGGAAGAGCAGCGCCGACCACTGATCCTGCTGGTCGCCGCCGGGCGTGCCGAACGCGAGATACGGCTTGCCATCTTTCAGCGCCATCGACGGGCTGAGCGTCGATCGCGGCCGCTTGCCCGGCGCGAGGCTCGCGGGCAATCCCTCCTCCAGCCAGAACATCTGGGCGCGCGTGCCGAGCGCGAAGCCAAGCTCGGGGATCGCGGGAGAGCTTTGCAGCCAGCCGCCGCTCGGCGTCACCGCGACCATGTTGCCCCAGCGGTCGATGACGTCGACGTGGCAGGTGTCGCCCGCCATCGCGCCGTTCGCGGCGATCCGCGGTTCGCCGTCGCGCCGGACCGTCGGCTCGCCGATGCCACCGCCGGTCGTTGGCTCGCCGGCACCGGCCACGAAGCTCCCCTGCATCTCGGTGAGACGGGCGAAGATCTCGGGATAATGCGGGCCGCGTCCGGCCGGCGCGCCCGGCCGCAGCTCGTGCGACGCCGTGTCGCCGACGAGCCGGCGCCGCTCCGCGGCGTAGCCGCGGTCGAGCAGCGCCGCGACCGGCACGTCGACGAAATCGGGATCGCCGTACCACGCCTCGCGGTCGGCAAGCGCGAGCTTCGCGCATTCGGTGACGGTATGGACGAAGGTGTCGCCGAGCGGGTCCATCGCCGAGAGGTCGAAGCCCTCCAGCAGCGCGAGTTGCTGAAGGAAAACCGCTCCCTGGCTCCAGATGCCGGGCTTCGCGACCGTGAAACCGTGATAGTCAAAGGTCAGCGGCTCCTCGTAGCCCGCCCGCCAACGCGCCATGTCGTCGGCGGTGAGGAGACCGCCATGCCGGCGGCCGGACGCGTCGAGCACGCGCTCGGTACGGCAGAACCGGTCGATCGCCTCGGCGACGAAGCCGTGAGACCATGCGCCCCGCGCCGCCTCGATCTGCGCCTCGCGGCCGCTGCCGGCCGCAGCCGCCTCGCCGAGTACGCGGCGATAGGTTGCGGCGAGCCCCGGGTTGCGGAACAGGCTTTCCGCCGCCGGAACCTGCCCGCGCGGCAGGTAGATCGCCGCCGATGTCGGCCACTCGGTCGCGAAGAGATCCCGGACGGTCTCGATCGCGGCGGCGATCCGCGGCACGAGAGGATAGCCGCCCTCGGCATAGAAGATCGCGGGCGCGAGCACGTCGGCGAGCCGCATCGTGCCGTAGTCGCGCAGCATCGTCAGCCATGCGTCGAACGCGCCGGGGACGCAGGCGGCGAGCAGGCCGGTGCCCGGCACAAGGTCGAGATCCAGATCCCGGAATGCGCGGATCGTTGCCGCCTGCGGCGCCACGCCCTGGCCGCAGATGACCCGGATGCGCTCCTCCGCCTGGCTCCAGAGCAGGATCGGCGCTTCGCCGGCCGGGCCGTTGAGATGCGGTTCGACGACCTGAAGCGTGAATCCCGTGGCCACCGCGGCGTCGAAAGCATTGCCGCCGCGCTCCAGGATGCTCATCCCGACCGCCGACGCGAGCCAATGAGTCGAGGCGACGACGCCGAACGTGCCTTTGATCTCGGGGCGGGTGGTGAACATCGGGGCACCAATCGGCTGGATAGGAGGAGCGAGCATGGCACGGCGGCCATTCGCGAATAAAGTATCTTGTATACCAAGCATCGCCACCGGGAGCGATCCGCCGGCTCATGCCGATGCAACCTTACGGAAGGAACGCCGGAGCGAAGGCGATCCGTTCCGCGATACAAAAACGCATGCCGCCCGGCCGCCGGGCGGCGGCGCGGATCAGCGTCCGATGCGCTCCCGGCACAGAAGCGCGGCGGCGTCGAGGATCGCATCGACGTCGAGGCCATAGACACGATAGATGTCCGGCACGTCGCCGGACTGGCCGAACTGGTCGACGCCGAGCGGCGCCGTGCGGTGCCCGGCGACCGCACCGAGCCAGGACAGCGTCGCCGGGTGTCCGTCGACGATGGTGACGAGTCCGGCATCCGGCGCAAGTCCGCCGCCGTCGTCCCCGGCGAGGAGCTTCTCGATATGGCTCGGCGCAGCGCCGGCGCCACGCCGGCCGCGCGACCAGTCGACGTAGAGCCGGTCGGGCGAGGTCACGACCATCAGCCCGGCGCCGGGAATGTCCTCAGCCAGCGATTCGTGCGCGGCCAGCGCCTCGGACGCCACGGCGCCGCAGAAGCAGATCGCCAGTTCGGCGCCGGGCGCCGGGCGCTTCAGCCAATAGGCGCCCGCGGCTATGTCGGCCTCCAGCATCGGCGTCAGGCGCCGCAGCGGCTGCTCGACGGGCCGGGTCGAGAGGCGCAGATAGACGGCGCTGCCGTCCGGCTTCTGCATGTGCTCGAAGCCCCACCGCATCAGCACCGCCAGCTCGTCGACGAAGGCCGGTTCGAAATAGGCGAGCTTCGGCTGCCCCAGGCCGATCAGCGGCGTCGCGATCGACTGGTGCGCGCCGCCCTCGGGAGCCAGCGTCAGCCCAGACGGCGTCGCGACGACCATGAAACGGGCGTCCTGGTAGCAGCCGTAATTGAGCGCATCGAGGCCGCGCTGGATGAACGGGTCGTAGAGCGTGCCGACCGGGAAGAGCCGGGCGCCGAAGAGCGGCGCCGACAGGCCGAGCGCGGCGAGCAGCAGGAACAGATTGTGTTCGGCGATGCCAAGCTCGATGTGCTGACCGCGCGGCGACATGAACCAGCGCTGCGCCGAGACGACCTTCTCGTCGCGGAACACGTCCTGCCGCTCGGTGCGATCGAACAGGCCGCGCCGATTCACCCAGCCGCCGAGATTGGTCGAGACGGTGACGTCGGGCGACGTGGTGACGATCCGCGCCGCGAGGTCGCCGTTTGAGCCGGCGAGGTCGTTGAGGATGCGGCCGAAGCCCTCCTGCGTCGACATGCGCTCGCCGTGCGGCACCGGCAGCGGCGGCACCTCGACCAGCGCCGCGGCGGCATCGAACCGCCGCCGGCCGCGGGCGTTGAACGGCACCTTGCTCAGGAACGATTCGATCTCCTCGCGCGGCGAGGCGAGGCCGGCGAAGTGATCCCATTCCGCGCCGTCGGGAATGCCCATCGCTGTTTGGAAGGCAGCCATCTGCGCAGGGTTCATCAGCCCGGCATGGTTGTCCTTGTGGCCGGCGAAGGGCAGCCCGAATCCCTTGATCGTATAGGCGAGGAAGCAGGTGGGCAGGTCGTCGTCGATCGCGTGGAACGCCTCCAGCACCGCCTCGATGTCGTGCCCCGCGAGGTTCGTCATCAGCGCGCCGAGCGCCGCGTCGTCGTGCTCGTCGAGGATGCGGCGGATGCCGGGATAGCGGTTGAGGTCGCGGACGAGGTGCTCGCGCCAGCCGGCGCCGCCCTTGAAGACGAGCGCGGAGTAAAGCGAGTTCGGGCAGGCGTCGATCCAGTCGCGCAGATGCTCGCCGTCCGGCTGCGCGAACGCGGCTTCCAGCTTCTTGCCGTACTTCAGCGTGACGACGCGCCAGCCCATCGTCGCGAACAGCGTGTCGATGCGCTGGAACAGCCGATCGCTGACGACCGCGTCGAGGCTTTGCCGGTTGTAGTCGATCACCCACCAGAGGTTGCGGACATCGTGCTTCCAGCCTTCGAGCAGCGCCTCGAAGATGTTGCCCTCGTCCAGTTCGGCGTCGCCGGCGATCGCGACCATGCGCCCCGGCGGTAGATCCTCGGGCGCCAGATGCTTCAGCCGCACGTAATCCTGGACGAGCGAGGCGAACAGCGTCACGGCGACGCCGAGCCCGACCGAGCCGGTCGAGAAATCGACGTCGTCCGCGTCCTTGGTCCGCGACGGATAGGATTGCGCGCCGCCGAGCCCGCGGAAATTCCGCAAGTTGTCCACCGTCTGATTGCCCAGGAGATACTGGATCGCGTGGAAGGCCGGCGACGCGTGCGGCTTGACGGCGACGCGATCCTGCGGTTGCAGCACGTCGAAATAGAGCGCGGTCAGGATGGTGGCCACCGAGGCGCTCGACGCCTGATGCCCGCCGACCTTCAGCCCGTCGCGGCTGGGGCGCAGATGGTTGGCGTTGTGGATCGTCCAAGACGACAGCCAAAGCACCTTGCGTTCGAGATCGCGCAGGATCGCGATCCGCTCGGCTGCCGCGGAAACAGCGCCATCCACGGCGGTGCCCTGTCGGGAATCGTTGATCGTCGGCCGCATCGGTCTCCCTCCGTTCCACCTAATGTGGCGCTTCACGGGAGCGGCGGCGAGCAAAAGCATGCCGCAGGAATCGGGGCGGCGTCAAATAATCGAATCACACCGTTGAATAAGACCGAGGCCCTCGCGCGCACGGTAGCGTCAAGCGAGGGCCATTTTGCGAAAATCGAAGTTTTCGCGCTCGGAAATCCGAGACATATTTTGGATTTCGATGATCAGTCGCCGGCGCCAAGCCGCCGGCAACTCAGTGAGAACCCGGTGGAGTCATGGTTTTTACGCACCCTCCACGTCAAATGTTGACGGTAAAATGGTGGCGCTGCCCGCCTTTCCTGTCAAGGGTTCGATACAATGAAAATTATTTTGCATTAAGCCGTCCGGCAATTCGGCGCGCTGCGACCGCCGATTGCAGACCGCCTTCTCTTACCATCGAGGGCTGAACTCGAGTCGGCGGCC
>DASWRT010000099.1:0-26161 GCA_036403035.1 Allostellaceae bacterium
GCCCGGAACGTCACCTCGACCAGATTGCCGATCGCGAGTGGCTCCTGTACGTCGCCCGTCGGCATGCCAGCAATGCACCCGAGACGCGAGAGCGCTGGCTCAATCCAGTCGTTGCATTCTTGTCCTGGTGCTCGGCAGCTCCCCGGCACTGGATTGCACACGTGCCGCCGTTCCCGCGTACCAACGCTGTCCGCAAACCCAAGCACCGGCGCGCCCGACGAGTTCACGAGCTGACGCCCGAGCTCATCCAGCGGATGATCGAGCACGCGGCCCCCCACCTCGTCGGGCAGTTGGCCGCCGAATGGGCAACAGGCGCGCGAGTCTCGAGCGTGCTTTATGGCTGCAGGGTCTGCGATCTGTCCCTCGTTCCCGGACGTGAGCAGATTACCTTTCACAACACGAAAACTGGTGAGCCGGTCGTAGCGGCGCTGCACGCGCCAGCGGCTGTGTTGATGCGCCAGTATCTGGAGTGGCGTAGCAATGTGTACGATCGCGAAGCACCGCTGTTCGTGACGCATCGCAAGCAACCGTATGCATACAACGGCAAAGAGTTCGGCGGGCAGAACAAGTCGGCTTTCGCTGGAATGAAGCGGCGCACCATAGCGTCATTGCGCGCCGCCGGTGCGATGGAGGCTTGGCGTCTGCGCAGAGACGGCAGACGCGCCGAGGCTTACGAAGCCATCAGGCAGGCCAAAGCTGCAGCCTCTCTCATCGCTCAGGTCACACAGCACTGGTTCAGGCACGGGCTGGCGACGACACTGCTGTCCCGAGGGGCCGATTTGCGCTCCGTCATGGACCAAGGCGGCTGGCTGACAGCTGAATCGGTTCTGGGCTACACGCACGACGTGCCCGAACGACGGCGCGCCCTGGTCGAGCAGATGGTCCCACCGGATGGCACGTCTTTGACACGCGATCCTCAGAAGGCAAAGAAAAGTTCGTCATGATCAATGGCATGTTTCCCTGCCCCCGCGGCCCTCCGAAGGCAGAGGTCGTGAGTTCGAATCTCGCCGGGTGCGCCATCTTCCCTCGATGACTTGCGCGATTTATGCACATGGGCGACGCGCGATGCCCGTATTGGGCGGGATTGCGCCTGTTTTGCCGTCAGCCCGGATTGTTGCGGACTCCCGAGGCAACGCGCTTCGGCACCATGCCGAAGCGAGACGGTAGCAATTCGTCCCTCGGTAACGCCATCCGGTCCCTCGATCGGGTGTCCGGATGGGGAACCTCGACGAGCCGCGGGGTCATGCATCCCGGTGGCGCGCGCGTGCCGGCGAACCCCGGGGCGGCTGCGTCCGGCACGCGGGAGAGGGCGTCGGACGCACACGATGAATGCGTGGAACGTCGCCGGCTTTAATTTGTTGTCAACCATATTGGTGGAGGATCCATTATCCCGATTTTGGGGAGGTCCCAGTGTTCTATTTTCTCGTGGACGACAATATCGAGCCGGAAGTGAAGCTTTATGCGCGCCGGCACTGCAAGCAGGGCGATTGCGTGATGCGGCCGCAATCCGAAGGGCGCGTGGCGGTCGGCTTCCGCGATCAGGACAGGGCCGCGCTGTTTCTGGGCTTGTTCGAGGACGAAATCGAGCGGAGCTTCGAGGCGCCCGCGAGCCAGCAGGCGGCCTGATTGACGTCCCGGCGGCGGGCGATTTGTTGCGCCTTGTGCCGCCGGGTCCATACGGAAGAGCGCGAGAGGCACGGACCCGCCGATGAGCGGCTCCTACAACCGCAGATGGTCGGTCGTCGTCCAAGTCGAGTTCACCGAGGATGTCGCCGAGGCGGAGGAGATCGAGGCCGAGTTGGAAGACTGGCTGCGGGCGAACGCGGCTGGCGGCTGGGACTATAGCGGCAGCAGCACCGACGCCGTCGACGGCACGGCGGCGGAGTTCTTCTATTTCGAGCGCGAGCGCGACGCACGGTTGTTCGCCGACGCGTTCGGCGGAATCGTCACGGACACCAACGACCTGCCGCCGCTGTCCGAGAGCTAGAAAGAACTGGATGTCGCCGGCGAGGCGCGACGGCAACGCTCGGTTGTCGCCGGTCAGCGGGCGAACACCATGGAGCGTCGACGTTCGGCATTGCCGTGCTCCGTAACGAGGGCGGCGATCGTCCGCGCGATTTTCGCTCCGCCCCGCACCGACGGCTCGATCGGGTTGGCGTAGTCGGCATCCTCGTCGCAGATCAGGCGCAGGTCGATCAGCGGCAAGCCGCGGCGGAATGCCTCGCGCGTGATGCTGTCGTTGAACACGGTCAGTGCCGTGACGGCGATACGCCGCCGCTGCGGATTGGAGAAGCGCCCGTCATAAATGGTGCAGACGGCGGCCGGCAGGCCGTGGCCGAGCACGCCTTCGAGCATTGTCCGGTAATCCAGCTCGAACCGTTCGCGGAGGTCGGCGAGCCGCTCCAGCGCGTCGGTCATCGAGTGGGCGTCCTCGTCGAGAATGCTGACGTGGCGGAGTGCATCGTTGCCGCCGATGCTGACGACGAGGTGGCTTGCGTCCGGTGGAAGCCGATGGAGTTGGTCCAGCACGCCAATCGTCACCGCGCCGTCCCTGGCGCGCAGCGTCGCCTGCCAGCCGGCAGGCAAGTGTGCGCGCACTTGCCGGACGACGTCAGGTCCATCGACGACATAGGCTGAGTTGTCGAAGACCGAATCGCCGAGCAGCACGACATGCGGCATAGTGAAAATGCGCTAAGCGGTTGGAGAGCGTCGGAACGGCCGGTCGTGCTCCACGCCAGGACTCTTCCGCCGGATCCGTCGCGCAGCGGTCATGGGCATTCCTTTCGCCGGGCTCATCTAACCGGTGAACGTCCGGCGGGGACAGCCGCTCCTCTGCTCTCGTACATCAGCCGCCGGTATGACTTGCGCGGCGTTGAGCGTCGCCCGCTCGGGCGCCGGTCAACGACCGAGGCCGGCGGTGATTATGTGTCGCCGTCGGGAGCGATCGCGGCGATCATGATCGCCGCATCGCTCTCGGTCAGGAACTCGGCGTCTACGAGGAAGCGAACGATCCGCTCGGCCGCTGCCTCGGGCGTGTCGCGCCGGAACCACGGGTGCGCATCTTGCTCGTCGTCCGACGGGATCGTCAGCACGACCGTGAACTTGTCCCCTTCGTGATAGGTGGATACCAGATCGTTGACGGTCAGGCAGAGCCGTGCGTCCTCGCCCTCGAACTCGACTTCCTCGAAGAAGAGATCGAGGGCTATCTCCTCCCCGGTGCTCTCCTCCAACGTATCGAACGCGTCGGAGACGATTTCGAAAAGCGCCGCCAGCGGCGCCGGAATGTTCAGCGGTGTCGTGTCGTCATGCATCTTCGGTCTCGGCCGCGGATGGAGTTGTCGATTGCGCGGATGAAGAATAGGCATTGCGCGGCGCATGCAAAGCGCAAAGCGGTCGCCGCCGTGCCGATCGGCTTCCACACTTCCATGCTCCGCCCGTCCGCCGCCGGAGATCGCCGATGCCGCCGCCGCTCCCCTTGTCCGGTCGCATGAGAGTGCTCGTCGTCGGCGCGGACGGCGAGATCGGACGCGCGCTCGCCGCGCATCTCTCGGCGGTCGGCGCGGCGGCCGTCGGGACGACCCGGCGGACGGGAGTTGCACGGGCCGGACGGTTGTTCCTCGACCTCGCCGCCGATCCCGGGGACTGGCCGGCGCTTCCGGCGGCCGACGCCGCGGTGATCTGCGCCGCGGTGGCCCGCGTCGCCGATTGCGAGCGCGACCCGGACGGGGCGCGCCGCGTCAATGTCGACGGCCCGCTCGCGCTGGTGCGTCGTCTCCCGCCCGGCTGCCACACGCTCTTTCTTTCGACCAACCATGTGCTTGACGGCTCCGCCCCGCGACAGCGCGCCGATGCGCCGTACTGTCCCGCTTCGGCCTACGGCGCGCAGAAGGCGATGGCGGAGCGGGAGCTGCTGGCGCTCGGCAGCCGAGGCGGCGGGCTTGCCGTGCTGCGGCTCGCGAAGGTGCTGACGCCGTCCGACCCGCTCTTCCTGGATTGGGCTGCCGCGCTCGCGGTGGGCCGGCCGGCAGCGCCCTTCGCCGACATCGTGAATGCGCCGGCGCCCCTCAGCTTCGTCTGCGGACTGATCGAGCGGCTGCTCGCGGCACGTGCGTCCGGTCTCTTCCAGGCATCCGGCGATTGCGATCTCGCCTATGCCGAGATGGCCCTGTTGTTGGCCGAGGCGCTCGGCCGCGATCCCGGCCTCGTGCGCCCGGTCGATGCGCGACGGCCCGGCAGCCGGTTTCTCGATTATCCACGATATGCAAGCCTCGACATGTCGCGCGTCGCCGAGACGCTCGGCATCGCGCCGCCCTCGTCCGTCGCGACGGTCCGTGACGTCTGCCGTGCGGTCGCCGCGGCGGTGCGGTCGCGCGGCTGAGCGCCGGCGCCTCGTGTGCAGCGGGGCTGGTCGGGATGCGACTTGTTGCGTCCCGGCCGGAGAGCGAAACTGTTACGGTGTTTGTCCCGATGTTGGCGCGTGCCGCCGGTATGGCGAGCGGCCGTGGCGGCGCGAGGTTGCGGGCGAGGGACGGCCGAGCGATGCCGAAAATACGGTGGCAGCGATCCGACGATAGCTGGATCGGACGGGTGAAAGGGGAAAGGATCCGCTACGACGTCGGCCGCGATGCCGGCGGGTGGTGGGTGCGGCAGGGACAGGCCTGGGTTCTCGGTCCTTTCGGGGATCCGGCGGATGCGATGCAGCTCGCCGAAGTCCGCGAGGAGGGCACCGATCTTGCGACGGCCGGCGGCAAGCCCGGCCTGTCGCACGCGATGCCGGCAGCACTGTGGCACGTCGAGGCGGTGGACGCCGCCGGGAGGACCGCCCGTGCGATCGTCCGCGGTGCATCGCCCGACGAGGCGGCCGACCGCTTCCGCGAGGCCCATGCCGCGCAAGGCCCGTTCGCCGCCCTGCGGGTCGAGCCGATGACCCGCGCGCCGGGCGACTCGTGACTGCCGCGTCCGATCCGTCTGCGGATCAAGGTTGATGGTTGTTCTTCGAGTCTGACTCGTAACTCCTGCGGCAAGCCGTTGATGTGAATGATTTTGCGCACATTCTTCCTAGCCCTGTGAGTCGAGTCGAAAAAACGAATCGTCTCAAGCGTTTATGGTTGCTTTCGACGGCCCCGTTATACTCGGATCCTGTGCATAAAATTTGGGATAAGTTTTGGGGTGGCGCGGAATTGAGGATTCCCACGTCTGCCTAAATATTAGGCATTTTAGTCCGTGCGGCATCGGCCCGCCACGATGGTCAGCTTGCCTCCGCGTTCCTGGCAAGCTCCTCGGCCGCATGCGCGTCGGCGCCGGACGGCAGCGGCGCGGTCCGGTCGCCAATCCAGCTTTCGATATCCCGATAGACCGAGGCCGCATCGAGGTCGCGAAGCAGCATGTGCCAGCCGTTCCGGTAGAAGGCGACCCGGTCCTGTGCGGGTGCTCCGGCGAGAAGGCGGCGGATCGCCAGCTCGGTCGGCCGCTTCGGGACGAGTTGGTCGTGGTCACCGTAGAGATAAAGCGTCGGCAGGTCGAGGCGGCGAATCGACGCGAGCGCGGCATCCATCAGGTCGACCAACCCGTAGAGCGTATCGACCCGGCTCCCCTTGATCACCAGAGGGTCGCGCGCCAGCGCCCGCAACATCTCGATGTTGTCCGACGGGTAGATCTTGAGCCCGCGGCCGTAAAGGACGTAATCCGGCGCCACCCGGGCGAACATTTCGAGCAGCAGCGGCTGATACCAGGGCTGCGTCTCGCGCCCCCATACGGCGGGGGCGGCGAGGATCACGCCGTCCACGTCCGGCCGCGGCGCGCCGGTCTCGCCGGTGGCCGAGACGATCACGGCCGCGCCGCCCATGCTCTCGCCCAGCAGGTATAGCGGCACGCCGGGGTGCCGGGCGCGGACATAGCGGCTCGCCGCCGCGAGATCCTCGGCGAGGATGCGACGGCCCGGCCAGAAATTGCGGTCCGGCGCCTGCCCGAACCCGCGCTGGTCATAGGCGTAGGTCGCGATCCCGTCCTTCGCAATCGCCTCGCCCGGCATCGCGAACGCGTTCGAATAGTCGTTGAACCCATGCACGCCGATGATCGCCGCCTTCACGCCGGTTCCGGCCGGCGGCAGCCATGTGCGGAGCGGCAGCTTGATGCCGTCGTCGGCGGTGATGAACGTGTCGGTGGTCGAGGGCGCCGTCTGCGGCCCGGCGTTCGGTGTCTTGCCGATCGCACCGAGCCGCGCCGGGCCGATCGCGAGTGACGCGAGGGACGACGGCCCCAGCGTCTCCGGCGTCCCGCAGGATGTGGCGCCGAGAAGCGTTGCCAGCAGCGCGAGCGCCGCGGCAGCGGGACGGCGCATGCCGCAACGCTGTCTCACGGGTGTCCGTCCGCGGTCCCAGTCAGTTGCAGGAAAATGTCCTCCAGATCGGTCTCGTGCGTCGTGGCGTCGAGGATCACGAGGCCGGCGGCGTGGACCGCGTCGAGCAGGTCGCCCAGACGCTCCCGGCTCGGCTGATAGTGCAGCACCAGCCGATCCGGCGCGGACAGCTCGGCGTGCAGTCCGGCGAGCGTCGGCGGCAGCGCGTCGAGCGGCGCGGCCAGCCGGATGTGCAGTTCCTTCGCGTCCACGCGGCGCAGCAGGTTCTCCGTCGTGTCGCAGGCGACGACCTCGCCATGGTTGATGATGGCGATGCGGTCGCAGAGTTCCTGCGCCTCCTCCAGATAATGCGTCGTCAGCAGGATCGTCGTGCCGCGCTCGTTCAGCGCCCGCACGTGCGTCCAGAGCTGGCGCCTCAGCTCGACGTCGACCCCCGCGGTCGGCTCATCGAGCACCAGCACGGGCGGCGAGTGCACCATTGCCTTGCCGACCATCAGCCGGCGCCGCATCCCGCCGGAAAGTGTCCGCGCATAGGCATCCGCCTTGTCGGACAGGCCGATCGCGGCGAGGATCTCGTCCGTGCGACGCTCGCCCGGCGGCACGCCGTAGAGCCCGGCCTGCAATTCGAGCATCTCGCGCGGCGTGAAGAACGGATCGACGATCAGCTCCTGCGGGACGACGCCGATGGCGGCACGCGACTGGCGCGGTTCCTCGTCGATGTCGAAGCCCCAGATCACGGCCTGGCCGGAGGTCTTGACGACCAGTCCGGCAAGTATGTTGATCAATGTCGATTTGCCGGCGCCGTTCGGTCCGAGCAGGCCGAACACCGAGCCGCGCGGGATCGCGAGGTCGACGCCTTTGCCGTCCCGCCCGCCGAGCGCGGTCTTCGGCGGCATGCGCTTGTTGCCGGCATAGATTTTGACGAGGCCGCGGACGCTGACGGCGTCTGCCGGTAGCCCGGACCCGCGCGCTGGTGCGACGGAATTCCTGGGTGGGGCGGAAGGAGCGGGGAGTGTGGTCATTGATTGTGCCGCGGCAATGCGTATCATCCGCTTCGCGAATGGGTCAACGTCCGCCCATATAGGTTCGCTTAGCGGTTTTTCCCGTCCCGGATCGAGATGCAGCCCTTCGAGACGATCTACATCGACAGCATGGTCGCGGCGTGCAACGGCAGCGGCGGGCCGCTAGGCCATCCGCGCGTCTATCTCAACCTCGCGGCAGACGGCAAGGTCGAGTGCCCGTACTGCTCGCGCCTCTTCGTCTACGCCGCCGCGGACGCCGCACATGCCGGCGGCCGGGGCGCGGCGACGCCGGGCGCGGACGGTAAGCTGAGCGCGACCGGCGCGGACCATCCGCCGCCGGGCACGCCCGCGCCGGCCAGCCCCGGCGTACCGCCGCCCTCACCGGCGAAGGCCGGCGCCGTGTCGAGTTCGGCGAACCCGGCCAAGTCTTGAGCGCCGAGACGGCCAGCGCGACCGCCGGCGCGGTGAGCCCTGCTGCTGCGGCGCCGTCGGCGGACGTTGCGCCGCCGCGGCACGTCTACCTCATCGACGGCTCCGGCTTCATCTTCCGCGCCTACCACGCCTTGCCGTGGCTCAGCCGTGGCGACGGTACGCCGGTCAATGCCGTGCTCGGCTTCGTCAACATGCTGCTGAAGCTGGTCGGCGAGACCGACGCCGACCACATCGCGGTCGTCTTCGATTCGAGCCGGACGAGCTTCCGGAACGAGATCTACGACCAGTACAAGGCGCACCGGCCGGACGCCCCGGACGACCTGAAGCCGCAGTTCGGCCTCGTCCGCGAGGCGACCGACGCGTTCGGCATCGCGAAGATCGAGAAGGAAGGCTTCGAGGCCGACGACCTGATCGCGACCTATGCGCGGGAGGCCGCCGAAGCCGGCGCCGTCGTCACCATCGTGTCGTCCGACAAGGACTTGATGCAGCTCGTTAACGACAAGGTCACGATGCTCGACCCGATCAAGAACAAGCCGATCGGGCCGGACGAGGTGCACGAGAAGTTCGGCGTCGGGCCGGAGAAGGTGATCGACGTCCAGGCGCTGTGCGGCGACAGCGTCGACAACGTGCCGGGCGTGCAGGGCATCGGCGTCAAGACCGCCGCCGACCTCATCAACGCCTACGGCAGCCTTGAGGCGCTGCTCGACCGCGCCGGCGAGATCAAGCAGGCGAAGCGGCGGGAGACATTGCTCGATCCGGCGAACCGCGAACGCGCGCTGATGTCGAAGAGGCTGGTGACGCTCGACGACCACGTGCCGCTGCCGTGCCCGCTCTCGGCGCTGGCGCTGAAGGCGATCGATACCGAGCGCCTCGCCGCCTTCTGCCGCGCCCAAGACTTCCGCAAGGTCGTGCAGCGGATCGAGGCCGGCGCCTTCCGCATGAAGGGTGCGCCGGCCGCCGCGGCGGCCGGCGGCGGCGCGGTCCCGTCGGCCGGAGCCGCACCGGCGAGCGAGCCGAAGCACGACGCCTTCGTCACCGGCAATTACGCCTTGATCCAGGACGAGGCGGCGCTCGAACGCTGGGTCGCGCGAGCGCAGGAAGCAGGCATGGTGGCGCTCCATGTCGAGACCTGCGGGCCGGAGGCGGCGCTCGCGCCCGTCGTCGGATTCGGGATCGCCGTGCCGTCCTGGGGCGGCGAGAAGCAGCAGGCGGCCTATCTGCCGATCGGCCATATCGCCCCCGGTACGGACATGCTCGACGCTGGTGCGGCGCCGCAGCAGATCGCGTCCGATAGGGCCGTCGCTGCGCTCGGGCGCCTCGCCGAGGACGCGTCGGTGCTCAAGGTGGGCCACAATCTGAAGTTCCTTGCCGAGGTGCTGGCCGGGCTCGGGATAGATCGCATCGCGTCCTACGACTGCACGATGCTGATCTCCTACGTGCTCGACGGCGCGCAGCACGGCCATGCGCTCGACGAACTGGCGGCGCGGCATCTCGGACACGAGCCGATCCCCTACAAATCGCTCTGCGGCACCGGTAAATCGCAGATCGGCTTCGACGCGGTCCCGGTCGAGAAGGCGCGCGACTACGCGGCCGAGGCGGCGGAGTTGACGCTCGGCCTGCATCGCGTGCTGAAGCCGCGGTTGCCGCGCGAGCGCATGACCGGCTTCTACGAGACGGTCGAGCGTCCGCTGCCGCCGATCGTCGCCGACATGGAGCGCGCCGGGGTCAAGGTCGACCGCGACGAGCTGCACCGGCTGTCGGAGGATTTCTCCGGGCGGCTCGCGGCGCTGGAGCGCGAGATCTTCCAGCTCGCCAAGCACGAGTTCACGATCGGCTCGCCGAAGCAGCTCGGCGAGGTGCTGTTCGACGAGCTGGGGCTGCCCGGCGGCAAGAAAGGCAAGACCGGCGCCTACAGCACCGACGTCACCGTGCTGGAGCAGCTCGCGCTGACCCACGACCTGCCGCGCAAGGTCCTGGACTGGCGGCAGCTCGCGAAGCTGAAGGCGACCTATACCGACGCGCTCCTCGGCCTGATGCGGCCCGACACGGGGCGGGTCCATACCACCTTGCAGCTCGCCGCCACCTCGACGGGCCGGCTGTCCTCGACCGATCCCAACCTCCAGAACATCCCGATCCGCACCGAGGAAGGCCGGAAGATCCGCCGCGTCTTCGTCGCCGAGCCGGGCCACGTGTTGCTGTCGGCCGACTACAGCCAGATCGAGCTGCGCCTCGCCGCGCACATGGCCGACCTGGAGACGCTGCGGGAATCGTTCCGGCACGGCGAGGACATCCACGCGCGCACCGCGAGCGAGGTGTTCGGCGTGCCGATCGATCAGGTCGACGCCAATGTCAGGCGCTATGCCAAGACGATCAATTTCGGCATCCTTTACGGCATCAGCGCCTTCGGCCTCGCGCAGCGGTTGCAGATGCCGCAGAACGTTGCCGGCGACTACATCAAAGCCTACTTCGCGCGCTTTCCCGGCATCCGCGACTACATGGAGCGGACCAAGCTGACCGCGCGCGAGACCGGCTATGTCGAGACTCTGTTCGGCCGCAAGTGCTACATCCCCGGCATCCGCGACGGCAACGCGATGCGCCGGCAGGGGGCGGAGCGGCAGGCGATCAATGCGCCGCTCCAGGGCACGGCCGCGGACATCATCAAGCGCGCGATGAACCGCGTGCCGGACCGGCTCCGCGACGCCGGGCTCAAGACGCGCATGCTGCTCCAAGTGCACGACGAGCTGCTGTTCGAGGCGCCCGAGGACGAGGCCGAGCGAGCGGCGCCGATCATTCAAGAAGTGATGGAGGGCGCCTGCGCCCCCCGCGTGACGCTCAGCGTCCCGCTGGTCGTGGAAACCGGCTGGGCGAAGAACTGGGAAGAGGCGCATTAGATCGGTTTTCCATCGAGCCTGGAGCATGGCCGACCCGATCTACCGGCCAGACGTATGCCGTTAAAAAACAACGTTCGAACCACCAAGACACCAAGACACCAAGGACCTCCGGCGCACGCGGCGTGCGCTGAAGTCTCCTCTTGGTGCTCTTGGTGTCTTGGTGGTTCGATCGTCACCGGTTCCATCCGCGGCACGGGCGCGCGGGAAGCCGCGTCGCGTCGAGCGCCACCGGACTCAAAGGAAGTCCGCGCTAACGCGCATTGCGTCCAAGCCTGGGGCGGGAATTCCAACATTATGCCGGGTTCCCCCGCCCAACCCTCCCCCGCAAGGGGGGAGGGCTTTGGCGGCGCTCCGCTTTTCTCCTTTCCCCCGGACAGGAGAGGGCGCTCCGAACGGGCCGTGCAAGCTGGCGTGCAATGACCCCCTTCCTCCGCCTCGTCCGGCGCGATCTCCGGCTCGCCCTGCGGCAGGGCGGCGACGTGGCGATGGTCGTCGCCTTCTTCGTGCTGACGGTCGTCTTGTTCCCGTTCGGCGTCGGGCCGGAACCGGGGCTGCTCGGGCGCATCGCGCCCGGCGTGATCTGGGTGACGGCGCTGCTTGCCGCGCTGCTGTCGCTGGAGCGGCTGTTTCTCGCCGACTACGAGGACGGGAGCCTGGAGCAGCTCGCGCTGGCGCCGCTGCCGCTGGAGGCGGCGGTGCTTGCGAAATGCCTCGCGCACTGGTTGGTGACCGGCTTGCCGCTGATCGTCGTGGCGCCCGGCCTCGGCCTCCTCCTGTCGCTCGACCGCGAGGGCTACGGGGTGCTGGTCGCCGGCATGGCGCTCGGCACGCCGAGCCTCAGCCTGATCGGCGCGGTCGGCGCGGCGCTGACCCTCGGCGCGCGGCGCGGCGGCGTGCTGCTGTCGCTGCTGGTGCTGCCGCTCTATATTCCCGTATTGATCTTTGGGGTCGGGTCCGTAGAAGCCGCAATTGCCGGCTTCGGTTCGCGGCCTTACCTTCTGATCCTGGCGGCGATGGCGATGGGCGCGCTGCCGCTCGCGCCGCTCGCCGCCGCCGCCGCCGTGCGGCAAGCACTTGAATAGAAAAGCCGCCCCAATTCGAGTAGTGTCCCGACGAATGCCGATGGAACGGCATCGTTCCCTCGCCGAGCCAGCCGCCGGTTTAAGCATGCACCGTTACGCCAACCCGACCCGTTTCATGCGCCTCAGCGGCGCGATCCTGCCGTGGAGCGCCGCGGCGGCCGGGCTGTGCCTCGCCGCCGGGCTCTATCTCTCGCTGTTCGTGGCGCCGCCGGACTACCAGCAGGGCGAGACGGTGCGGATCATGTTCATCCACGTGCCGGCGGCGTGGATGGCGCTCTTCGTCTATGCCGGCATGGCGGTCGCGAGCGCGGTGGCCCTGATCTGGCGCCACCCGCTCGCCGACATCGCGGCGCGTGAGGCGGCGCCGATCGGCGCCGCCTTCACCCTCGTCTGCCTCGTCACCGGCTCGCTCTGGGGCAAGCCGATGTGGGGCACGTGGTGGGTGTGGGATGCGCGGCTGACCTCGGTGCTCGTGCTGTTCTTCCTCTATCTGGGATACCTTGCGCTGGTCCACGCCTTCGACGACCCGACGCGGGGGGCGCGAGCCGGGGCGATCCTGGCGCTGGTCGGCGTCGTCAACCTGCCGATCATCAAGTTCTCCGTCGACTGGTGGAACACGCTGCACCAGCCGGCCAGCATCACGAAGTTCGGCAAGCCGTCGATCGATCCGTCGATGCTCGTGCCGCTCCTGGTGATGGCGGTCGCGTTCACGCTGCTCTATGTCGCGCTGCTGCTCGTCCGCATGCGCGCCGCGATCATCGAGCGCAAGCTCCGGGCCCTGCGCTTCGGCGCGGCCGCCGCCGTGGAGATCGACTCTTTTGCCGCACCGGGTCGTCCGGCGGCGCCCGCCCATCCAGCTTCCTGATCCGACGATGAGTACGGTTTCCGACTTCCTGGCCATGGGCGGCTACGCCGCCTTCGTCTGGCCGGCCTACGGCGTCGCCGCAATCGTGCTCGGCGGCATCACCGTTCAGAGCGTGCTCGGCTACCGCGCGCGGCGGCGCGAGTTGGACCGGCTTCAGGCTGCTTCCGGCGGCGAACGGCGGCGGCGGCAATGACCCGCAAGAAGCGGCGGCTGTACGCGGTCCTGGCCGGTATGGCGGCGCTCGGCGTCGCCACCGCGCTCGTGCTCTTCGCCTTCAGCGACGACCTCGTCTTCTTCTACAGCCCGACCGACCTCCAGACGAAGCATGTCCCGATCGACCGCCGCCTGCGGATCGGCGGCCTCGTCGAGGAGAACAGCGTCACCCGCGAGGATGGCGGCAAGACGATCCTGTTCCGCGTCACCGATGGTGCGCACACGGTCGGCGTCACCTTTACCGGCGTGCTGCCGGATCTGTTCCGGGAGGGGCAAGGCGTCGTCGCCGAAGGGTCGATGCGCCGCGACGGCACGTTCAAGGCGACCGAGGTGCTGGCGAAGCACGACGAGAAATACATGCCGCCTGAGGTTGCCGACATGCTGAAGAAATCCGGCCGCTGGCAGGAAGGGATGGGCGGCGGCGCGTCCGCGCCCCGTCCCACGGCGGCGGCCACGACGACGGGAACGGAGGCTGCGAAGTGATCGCCGAACTCGGGCATTATGCTCTCGTCCTCGCGCTGTTCATGGCGCTGCTGCAATCGACGCTGCCGCTGGTCGGCGCGTCGCGCGGCCATGCCGCCTGGATGAATGTCGGGCGGAGCACCGCGGCGGCGCAGTTCGGGCTCGTGCTGTTCGCGTTCGGCGCGCTGATGTACGCCTACGTCGTCTCCGACTTCTCGGTGTTCAACGTCTTCCAGAACAGCAACTCGGCGCAGCCGCTGATCTACCGGATCAGCGGCGTCTGGGGGAACCATGAGGGCTCGATGGTCCTCTGGGTGCTGATCCTCTCGATCTTCGGCGCCGCCGTCGCGCTGTTCGGCGGCGGGCTGCCGCCGTCGCTGCGGGCCCGCGTCCTCGCCGTGCAGGGGATGATCGGCGTCGGCTTCCTCGTCTTCATCCTCGCGACATCGAACCCGTTCCTGCGCCTCACCCCGGCGCCGCTGGAAGGGCGCGAGCTGAACCCGCTGCTCCAGGATCCCGGCCTCGCCTTCCATCCGCCGTTCCTCTACCTGGGCTATGTCGGCTTCTCGATGGCCTTCTCCTTCGCGGTGGCGGCGCTGATCGAGGGGCGGGTCGACGCCGCCTGGGCGCGCTGGGTGCGGCCGTGGACGCTGGCCGCATGGTGCGCGCTCACCGTCGGCATCGCGATGGGGAGCTGGTGGGCCTATTACACGCTGGGCTGGGGTGGCTGGTGGTTCTGGGACCCGGTCGAGAACGCCTCGTTCATGCCCTGGCTCGTCGGCACGGCGCTGCTGCATTCGGCGATCGTCGTCGAGAAGCGCGAGGCGCTGAAGAGCTGGACGATCCTGCTCGCGATCGTGACCTTCTCGCTGTCGCTGATCGGCACCTTCCTCGTGCGCTCGGGCGTGCTGACGTCGGTGCATGCTTTCGCGGTCGACCCGGAGCGCGGCGTCTTCATCCTGGCGCTGCTGGTCGTCGCGATCGGCGGCTCGCTGACGCTCTACGCGGTGCGTGCGCCGAGCCTGAAGACAGGCGGCCTGTTCGCGCCGATCTCGCGCGAGGGCGCGCTGATCCTCAACAACCTGCTGCTCTCGACGGCCGCCGCGACCGTCTTCCTCGGCACGCTCTACCCGCTGCTGATGGATGCGGTCGGCGGGCCGAAGGTCTCGGTCGGATTCCCGTTCTTCAACAAGACCTTCGTGCCGCTGATGATACCGATGCTGGTGGCGCTGGTCGTCGGCCCGCTGCTCGCCTGGAAGCGCGGCGACCTCACGGGCGCGCTCGGCCGGCTGAAGTTCGCGTTCGGGGCGGCCGTCGTGATCGCCCTCGGCGCGTGGTACGCCGTCTCGGGGGGGCCGGTGCTGGCCGTGTTCGGCCTGGGGCTCGCCGCATGGCTGTTCGCCGGCAGCCTCGTCGAGTATGCCGAGCGCATCCACCTGTTCGGGGCGCCGTTCGCCGAAAGCCTGCGCCGCGCCCGCAACCTGCCGCGCGCCGCCTACGGCATGACGCTGGCCCATGCCGGTATCGCGATCACCGTCGCCGGCATCGCCGGCTCGGCGTGGCAGGCCGAGAGCATCGAGTCGGTGAAGCCCGGCGGCACGGTCGACCTCGCCGGCTACAGCTTCCGCTTCGACGGACTCTCGGAGGGACAGGGGCCTAACTACAGCTATCAGCGTGCGACGCTGACGGTGACGCGCGACGGGAAGCCGGTCGCGACGATGTATCCGGAACGCCGCTTCTACCCGGTGCAGCGCCAGGGGACGACCGATGCGGCGATCCGCACTAACGGCTTCCGCGACCTCTATGCCGCGATCGGAGACACCGACGCGCAGGGCAACACCGTGCTCCGCCTGTACCGCAACCCGCTCGTGCCGTGGATCTGGGGTGGCGCGATCGTGATGGCGCTCGGCGGGCTGGTCAGCCTCAGCGACCGGCGGTTCCGGATCGGCGTGCCGGTGCGCCGCCGCCGCAGCAGCGGCGCCGCGGTCCCGCCCGGCAGCGGCGGCGGCTTGCAGCCGCAGCCCGGCGCCGGCGACTGACCGACCCGCGCCGCCGCTGCCGCTGCCTTCCGAACGGTTCTCCGCAATGCGCCGTCTTCTCTACGTCCTTCCGGTCCTCGTCTTCGTCGGCGTCGCCGCCTATCTCGGCGTCGGCCTGAGGCGCGACCCGCACACGCTACCGTCGGTGATGATCGACCAGCCGGCGCCCGGCTTCGAGCTCGCCGGCCTCGGCGACAAGCCCGGCCTCGCCAAGCGCGACCTCGACGGACAGGTCACGCTGGTCAATTTCTTCGCGTCGTGGTGCGCGCCGTGCCGGCTGGAGCATCCGATGCTGATGCGCCTCGCCGAGGAGGGGAAGGTCCGGCTCGAGGGCATCGCCTACAAGGACAAGCCTGAGGACTCGCTCCGCTTCCTCGGCCAGCTCGGCGATCCGTACCGACGCATCGGCGTCGATCGCGACGGGCGCGTCGCGATCGATTTCGGCGTCTACGGCGTGCCGGAGACCTATGTCGTCGACAAGCAGGGCCGCATCCGCTACCGCCAGGTCGGCCCGCTCAGCATCGAAGACTGGGAGAACAAAGTCGCCCCGCTGCTCAAAGAGCTGTCGCGCGGGTAAAAGATGATCGAACCACCAAGACACCAAGACACCAAGGCGACGGAGCCTTTGCCATTACCCGCGGCGCTCGACGAGATCGGGCGCGATATCGTGGATGGCGCTTATAAGGTTCACTATGCCCTTGGGCCTGGGTTATTGGAGTCGGTTTACCAGCAGTGCTTGTCGTACGAGCTGGAGAAGCGCGGACATTCAATCCGACGAGAACTCCCCGTCCCATTGATCTATGACGGCATCCGTTTGGATTCCGGGCTGAGGCTGGATGTTCTTGTCGACGATTGCGTTGTCATTGAACTGAAGGCGGTCGAGAGGCTTCTCCCGCTCTATGAAGCGCAGCTTCTGACCTACCTCAAACTCGCGCACAAGCGCCTCGGGTTCCTGATCAATTTCAATGTCTCGCGTATCAGGGAAGGTATACGCCGCCTTGCGCTCTAATTCTTGGTGTCTTGGTGTCTTGGTGGTTCGAAACCTTCGGAAGAGGGCGGTCGCCGCGCTGCTGTTTCTTCTCTTGCTCGCGCCGGCCGCGCATGCCGTGCTGCCCGACGAGAAGCTCGCCGATCCGGCGCTGGAGGCGCGGGCGCGGGGGTTGAGCCAGGAGTTGCGCTGCCTCGTCTGCCAGAACCAGTCGATCGACGATTCGAACGCGCCGCTCGCCCACGATCTCCGCGTGCTCGTCCGCGAGCGGCTGACGGCCGGCGACAGCGACGAGCAGGTGATCGCCTATCTGCGCCGCCGGTACGGCGATTTCGTGCTGCTGAATCCGCCGGTCGAGCCGGCGACCTACGCGCTGTGGTTCGGTCCGCCGGTGCTGCTGGTGATCGGCGGCGTCGGCCTCCTCGTCCTGCACCGCCGCCGCCGTCGACTGGCGTCGGCGACCGCCGCCGTTGACGACGCCGCGCCACCGCTCGATGCCGAGGAGCGCCGACGGTTGGACTCCCTGCTGAGCGAGGAGCCCGGCTGATGTTCTGGCTGTTCATTGGGCTGATGACGGCCGTCGCCGTCGGCGTCCTCGTCGCGCCGCTGCTGCGCAGCGCACGCGGCGCCGGGACCGAGCCGGCGGCCGACCGTGCCGCCTATGACCGCGCCGTCTATCGCGACCAGCTCGCCGAACTCGCGCGCGACCAGGAGCGCGGCATCGTCACGCCGGAGCAGGCCGCGGCGGCGCGGACCGAGATCGAGCGCCGCCTGCTGGCGACGGCCGACGATCACGATCCCGTCGCGCCGGGGAGTGGCCGTGTCGATCCGATCACGACGGTGATGCTGGCGGGCGCGGTCACGGCCGGCGCGATTGCCGTGTACCTCGCGATCGGCTCGCCCCATGTGCCCGACCAGCCGCTCGCGTCGCGAGACCGCGGCGCTGCGGCGGCGGTCGCCGCCAAGGGCGATGCCGGCGGCGGCGACGCCGCGCAGACCGCGCAGGATCTGGCGAAAAGCGCCGACTCGCTGCAACGGAAGCTCAAGGAGAAGCCGGACGACGCGGAAAGCTGGGTCCTGCTCGCGCGGACGCAGGCGATCCTCGAACGCTGGCAGGATGCCGCGGAGTCGTACAAGCGGGCGATCGCGCTCACCGGCGGCCGTCCCGACATCGCGGCGGGCTATGGCGAGATGCTGGTCTTCACCGCCGACGGAATCGTCACGCCGGCGGCGCGCGAGGCGTTCGAGACCGCCATCAAGGGCGAGCCCGACAACCTCGCCGCGCGCTTCTATCTGGCGGCGGCGGACGCGCAGGCCGGCAAGCCGCGCGAGGCCGTCGATGCCTGGATGAAGCTCGCCGCCGACTCGCCGGCCGACGCGCCGTGGGTCCCGAACCTGAAGCAGCGGATCGCCGAGACCGCGCAGGCCGCCGGCCTGCCGGTGCCGAAGGACATCCCGACCGCGCCGCCGCGCGAGGTCGCCGAGGCGACGCCGGACTCTTCTGCCGCGCCGCGCGGTCCGACCGCCTCGGACATCGAGGCGGCGCAGAAGATGAGCACGGAAGAGCGGCAGAACATGATCCGCTCGATGGTCGACGGGCTCGCCGCGCGGCTGGAGAAGAACCCGGATGACCCCGCCGGCTGGGCGCGGCTCGCCAACGCCTATCGCGTGCTCGGACAGCAGCGCAAGGCTGCGGAGGCCGAGCAGCGCGGCGCGGAGGCGCAAGCGCGGGTGGGTAATGGCGGTAGCGCCACTGCCGCCGCCGCGCCGAGCGAGGCGGCGCAAGCACCCGCCGCGCGCGGGCCGAACGCGGCCGATATCCAGGCCGCGCAGAACATGAGCGCCGAAGACCGCCAGGCGATGATCCGCTCGATGATCGAAGGCTTGGCGGCGCGGCTTGAGAAGAACCCCGACGACCCGGCCGGCTGGGCACGCCTCGCCAACGCCTATCGGGTGCTCGGGCAGGCCGACAAGGCCGCCGATGCGGAACGCCGCGGCGCCGAGGCGCAGGCGCGGGCGCCGGGCGGCGGCGGCAAGAGCGGCGGCGCTGCGCCCGCCGCTGCGGCTGCCGCGGCGCCTGCATCGTCGCCGCCCGGCCCGACGGGAGCCGACATGGACGCGGCGGCGAAGATGAGCCCGGCCGACCGTCAGGTGATGATCCGCTCGATGGTCGAGGGGCTGGCGGCGCGGCTCGATAAGAACCCGCAGGATCCGCAGGGCTGGGTCCGCCTCGCGAACGCCTACCGCGTGCTCGGCGAGCCGGACAAGGCGGCGGCGGCGCTCGACAAGGGCGCGGCGGCGAACCCGGAGAACGTCGACGTGCTGATGGAGCAGGCGCGCGCCCTGCTCGTCGAATCGGGTCACGCCAACGGCATCGGCGCGCCGCTTTCCGGCAAGGTCGTGCAGCTGATGCGGCGGGTCAACGAACTCGATCCGAAGCAGCCGGAGGCGCTGTGGTATGTCGGCCTCGCCGAGGCGCAGCAGCGCCGCCCGAAGGAGGCGGCGGGCTACTGGCGTCAGCTCCTGACCGTGCTGCCGCCGGGATCGGAGGACCATCGGACCGTGCGGGCGGCGCTCGACGCGCTGAAGTACGAGAACTGACGCCCGCTCGGGATCATCACTCTCCGATACGGCCGCCGCCGGCCTCCCGCAGCGTCGCGCCGAGGTCGCGCCAGGCATAGGCCATCGCGGGCACCGCCGCGCCGCCTACCGGAAAGAACCGCTCGCCGCACGGTCTGCCGCCGAGCCGCTGGTAGAAGAAACGCGCCGGGTTGTCGCGCAGCACCCAGACGACCGCTCGCCGCGCTCCGGCGTCGCGCAGCCATCCGAGCAGCGCGAGGAGCAGCCGGCGGCCGATCCCTTCGTCGTGCCGCTCGGGCGTGACATAGAGCGTGAACACCTCGCCGTCGCGGCTTTCTCCCGCTGCCGGTACGCTGCCACCGCCAGGACCCCCGAGAAGCTCGCCGCGCAGCCAGCCCGCGCTGCCGAACCCGACGATAACGCCGCCGTCGTTGCCGCCATCGTCCTTGTCGCCCTCGTCGACGGCGACGAAGACGACCATGCCGAGCCGGCCGATCTCGGCGCTCCAGCCGGCCTGCCGCCGGCGCGCGTCGAGATGGAGGAGATAGGGGCTCGGCAGGATGCCGGCATAGGCGTCGCGCCACGTCTCGATGTCCAGCCGCGCGATCTGCGCCGCGTCGCCCGCCCGCGCCCGGCGGATCCGCACCGTCCCGCTGCCTGCTTCGGCCGTCATCCCGGCATCGTAACGCGCTCTGCTGCGCCGAGCCATGCCGGCTGTCCTCGCCGTGCCGGCGGATTATGATGCGGCGACGACCGATCCGATGGAGAGCCGATGCCGACCCGCGCCTATTTCGTCACGCTCGCGCAGTACAACGCCTGGGCCAACCGCCGGCTCTACGACGCGGTCGCAAGGCTCGACGATGCCGACTACAGGCGGCCCCGCGCGTCCTTCTTCGGCTCGATCCATGCGACGCTCAACCACATCCTGGTCGCCGACCGGATGTGGAGCGCCCGTATCGCCGGGCTGACGCCGCCGGCGCTGAAGCTGAACCAGATCCTGTTCGAGGATCTGCCGTCGCTCCGCGCGGCGCGCGAGGCTGAGGACGAGGCGCTGATCGGCCTCGTCTCCGGGCTCGGCGAGGCCGTGCTCGACGGCGATCTCTCTTATGCGACATCTCGCGGCGAGCCGCAGCGCGATCCGCTGCGCTTCGTGCTCGGGCACGTGTTCAACCACCAGACGCACCACCGCGGACAAGTGCACGACATGCTCTCGCAGACCGACGTGGCGCCGCCCGAGCTGGACCTGATCTATTTCATCCGGGTGCAGCGGCGGGAAAGCGCAGCAGCATCCGGTTGAGGCCGTTGAACACGGCGTAGAGCGCGTCGAACTCCGCCCTGAAGGCCGGCCGGTCGGGCGCCGAGGGCAGCGCGCGGCGGATCTCGTCGAGCGTGGCACGTCCGTCGATGCGGGCGAGGATCGCCGCGGCGAGGCGGGGCAGTGGAAAGGTCGTGCGGACGCCGCCGAGATCGGCGACGAGGCCGGCCCCCGGCGTCAGCCCCTTCGCGAGGGTCGGGCCGTCGGCGTCGCGCAGCACCGGGACGGCGCTATCGTCCGGGCGCGCCACGGTGTCGCCAGACCGGCTCTTCGGCACGGCGTAGAGCGCGTGGTTCTTCAGGCTGCCGCAGAGATTTTCCGCGGCGGCGGCAGCCTGCATGGGATCGAGGCCGGCGAGCCGGCGCCGCAGCGCGGGGTCGCGCAGGTAGCTCGCGGGGTCGTACCGCAGCGGCTCGATGAAGGTGACGAGCCGCAGCCCGGCGCTCTCAAGCAGGTCGTAGATGTCCGGCACCGTGTAGGCGCGGTCGCGGCTGTGCAGCAGCAGGTCGTAGAGCCCGGCGTCGCTGTTCAGATGGTCGGCGAGATGCGGGTTGCGGGCGAGCCAATTGCTCGCCGGCATGTCCTTCAGCGTGCGCCGCGCGAGCGCCAGCTTCTCGGCGTCGGGCAGGCCCGTCGTCAGCGTCCGCAGCAGCGCCTGCATCGGATAGACGCCGGTGCGGCCGAGCGCGCCGTAGAGCATCAGCCCGATCCCGCCGCCGGGGCTCAGCGCCCGGACGAGCGCGGCGAGGCCGACCGCCGGGTCGGCGAGATGATGCAGCACGCCGCAGCAATCGACATAGTCGAACGGGCCGAGTTCGGCCGCGCCGAGCAGCGATCCCGTCGCGAAACGGATGTTGCGCAGGCCGCGTGCCACCGCGCGCCCCTCGGCGATCCGGCGCGACGCCACTGACATGTCGAGATAGACGATCTCCGCCGGGCAGCCCCGGTCCGCCATGCCCTGCGCCAGCATGATCGTGCCGTCGCCGGTGCCGCCGCCCGCGACGAGCGCGCGGAAGGGTTGCCGCCAGTCCCGCCGGCCGCCGAAGAGATAGTGGTCGATCTCCAGCGGATGGCTCGGCGAACCCGTGACGAGCCGGCGTGCCTCGTCCTTCGGGTCGCGCTGCGGATAGGGATAGGCTTCGTACTGCGCCCGGATCCGCTCGTCGCCGCCGCTGCTGCCGCCGCTCACCCCGCCTTGGCCTCGCTTCGGCCGGTCGTCAGCACCACCTTGCCGGTCGCCTTGCGCCGGCGCAGCAGGTCGAGCGCCTGCGCCGCCTGGGCGAGGTCGAGCACGTGCGAGACGTGCGGCTTCAGCTTCCCGCTCTCGAACCAGCGGAAGAGCTGCTCGTAGGAGGCCCGCACCTGTGCCGGCTTCCGGGCGCGGTAGGAACCCCAGTAGAAGCCGATCACGTCGCAGTTCTTGACCAGCAGCAGGTTCGCGGGCGCCTGCGGCACGCGGCCGCTGGCGAAGCCGATCACCACGATCCGGCCCTCCCAAGCGATGCAGCGCAGGCTGGCGTCGAACGCGTCGCCGCCGACCGGGTCGTAGATCACGTCGGCGCCGCGCCCATCGGTGATCTCGCGGACCCGCGCGCGGATGTCCTCGCTCGAATAGTCGATCAGGTGGTCGGCGCCGTGCCGGCGCGCGACCTCCAGCTTCTCCGGGCTGCCCGCGGTGGCGATCACCGTGGCGCCCATCGCCTTGCCGATCTCGACCGCGGTGAGGCCGACGCCGCCGGCCGCGCCGTGCACCAGCAGCGTCTCGCCCGCAACCAGGTGCGCCCGCCAGTCGAGAGCGCCGTGCGACGTGCCGTAGGCGACGGGGAAGCCCGCCGCCGTGACGAAATCCATCGAATCCGGGATGCGGAACACGGCGTCGGCCGACAGCACCGCCTCCTCGGCGAAGGCGCCGAAGCCGCCGACGCCCATCACCCGGTCGCCGGGGCGCACTGCGGCCACGCCGGGCGCGGTCTCGATGACCGTGCCGGCCAGTTCCAGCCCCGGACTGAAGGGCAGGGGCGGCTTCTCCTGATAACGGCCGGTGATCACCAGCGTATCGGCGAAATTGACCCCCGCCGCATGCACCGCCACGCGCACCGACCCGTCGCCCAGCACGGGCGGCGGCACGCCGTCCTCGACCGAGAGCACGGCGGGGTCGGCGATCTCCTTGCAGAGCACGGCGCGCATGGATTCTCCTGATGGGCAGAAAAAGGTTCGGGAAAGGCTGGCGCGCTAGTGCACCAGTTCGGCGGCCGGGCGGATCGAGCCGGCCTCGCGTTCAGCGACGTTGCGGATCACCGGGCGGAAATACCGGTCGAGCGCGGTCCGCTGCGCGTCGGAGAGGACGCCGAACCGGTCCAGGATCGCGCCGAGCACCACGTCGCGGGCGCGGGCGCTCCCGTCGTCGATCTTGATCGCGACGCCGTAGCCCAGCGTCGGCAGCACGGCGCAGAGCATGCCTTCGGCGCCGGGCTTCAGCCGCACCCGGTCGCCGGCGGCGCGCATGATCGCCGTGGCCGAGCCTTCGTTGCCGTCGACCATGACCGGCTCCGCCGCCATCGCATCGACGAGCTGCCGTCCCGCCGCGCCGCGGCCGGCGGGCAGGCCCTTGGGGTCGACGAGGCGGGCCATCGCGCGCGCCGTCGCGGCGAGCGGCATCCCGATCACCGGGATGCCGCAGCCGTCGATGCCGCGCGGTGCACGCGACAGGTCGAGTCCCGTCATCTCCTCCAGGGTCCGGGCGATGCGCTGCTGCACCGGGTGGTCCGATCCGATGTAGCGGCGCGTCGGCTCGCCGAGGTGGCGTGCCGTCGCCAGAAACCCGGCGTGCTTGCCGGAGCAGTTGTTGTGCAGCGCGCACGGCTCGCGGCCGGCGCGGATCAGGGCGTGCGCCGCTGCCGTGGAGTAGGGCAGATGCCTGCCGCACTCGAGGTCCGACTCGCCGAGGCCGATCCGGTCGAGCCACCGGCCGACCGCCTCGACATGAACCGGCTCGCCTTGATGCGAGGCGCAGGCGAGCGCCAGCTCGCGGTCGCCGAGCCCGTACCGTTCCGCGGTGCCGGTCTCGATCAGCGGCAGGGCCTGCAGCGGCTTGATCGCCGACCGTCCGAAGATCGGACGCCGCTCGACATCGCCCCAGGACGCGACGATCCGGCCCGCGGCGTCGACGACCGCGGCGGCGCCGTGATGGAGGCTCTCGGCAAGGTTGCCCCGCCAGACTTCGGCCAGAACAGGATTCACGATAGCAGTCTCACCCGATGTGGGCGGCAGCCGGACCATGCCGGCCGCTCCGGCTTGAGATCATAGTGCGTCGCCGGAGGAGCGTCGACCGGCGGTCGGGTGAAAAAGGCGCGCCCGCCTGTTACCGCTGCGAAAGCGATCTTGCAGGTGCTGCGGCCGGCGGTATGTTACCGCGCCATGTTTACCCGCCTGCTCCTTGCCGCTCCGGCCGCCGCCGTCTCTGCCGCGGCCCTTTTCGCCCTCCCGGCTCCTCTCCTCGCCCAGCCCGCAAAGCAGTCCGCTGCCCCGCAGCAAAAGCCGCCGGCGCAGAAGGCGGCTCCCGCGGGACCGCAACTCATCGGCGAGGCGGAGAGCTGGAAGGCCTACACCTACCCGGTCGAAGGCGGAAAGATCTGCTATCTCGTCGGCAAGCCGGCGAAGTCCGAGGCGGCCAGCGCCAAGCGCGGCGCGGTCAACGCGCTGGTCACGCACAACACCGCCGACAAGAGCGCCAACGTCGTCAGCTTCATCGCCGGGTACAACTATCCCGAGCGGGCCGATGCCGACCTCAACGTCGACAACCATCCGTTCCGCCTTTTCACCGCTGGCGATCGCGCCTGGGCGCGCGACTCCGCCACCGACAAGGCGATCGTCGAGGCGATGGCGAAGGGCAAGCAGGCCGTCGTGAAGGGAGCGCCGGCAAAGGGACAGCCGACGACGGACAGCTACGCGCTCGCCGGTTTCAAGCAGGCGCTCGCGATGATCGACAAGGCGTGCGGCATCAAGCGCTGACGCCGCCGCCGATGAGCGTAACGCGCCGGCCGTCGGCTGTCGGCCATCCCGACGCGGCGCTTGGACGTTACAGGCCGGTGCGGCTCATCGCGCCGAGGACGCCGACGGTCGCGCCGACCAGCAGCATCACCGAGACGACGGCCGAGACGATGAAGCCCGGACCGCGCTTCGCGGGATCGCGGTAGTAGCCCCAGGTATAGAGCACGCGGCCGAGCACCCAGACGAAGCCGAGCAGCCCCGCCCCGGTGCGCGACGTGAAGAAGGCGAAGAGCCACATCGACGGCAGGAACAGGACGAGCTGCTCGAGCATGTTCAGCTGCACGCGATAGATGCGCTCAAACGCCGGGTCTCCGGTCGTCGCCGGCGCCTTGACGTCATAGCGTCCCCGCGCACGCACGACGTTGAACGAGACGACGGCGTACAGCAGCAGCGCGAGGCAGGTCGCGACCGCGGGCAGGATCGGCACCAGCAAAGCTCGGTCTCCTTCGAACGTTGTACCAGTCACTCTAAAAGCGACGGCAGCTTAGCCGGACGACGTCTCGCGGCGAGAAGAATCATTTGTTTCTATATGTTCGAGTAATGAAGCGTTCGTTGCGTTTCATCTGAGTTCCGCGATAGAACTGCGCGCATGGATGGCCTCTCCGACATCGGGCAGCTCTCCGGTCGGATTTCCAGCCGCTTCGAGGCGCTGAGCCCACAGCTGCGGAACGCCGCCCGCTATCTGCTCGATCATCCGGACGACGTGGCGCTGCGGTCGATGCGCGACATCGCCCAGGCTGCCGGCCTGCCCGCCGTAACCTTCGTCCGCCTGACCCGGGCGCTCGGGTTCGCCGACTATGCCGAGCTGCGAAACCTTTTCCAGAACCGCCTGCGCGAAGCGAACGGCAGCGGCAACGGCGGTCGTCCGTACAGCCTGAAGGCGCGCGATCTTCAGCGCCGCGGCGGCACTTCCAGCGGCAGCGATGGCGGTGATTCCGCCGCCTTGCTGAAGGAACTGTTCGGTGCCGAGATGGACAACGTCCAGCTCACCTACGAGAAGAACCACCCGGAAGCGCTGACGAAGGCGGTGGAGCTGATCGAAGGGGCGGCGCGCGTTTGCATCCTCGGGCAGCGGAGCTGTTATCCGATCGCCTTCTTTTTCGCCTATGTCTATCGGCTGTTCCGGACCAACGCCGTGTTGCTGCAAAGCGGCGGCGGAATGGTGCTCGACGAGCTTCGCGGAATCGGGCGGAACGACCTCCTGATCGCGATCAGCATGGCGCCCTATTCGACCGAGACGGTGAGGGCGGCCCGTTTCACGCATGATGAAGGCGCGCGTCTCCTGGCGCTCACCGATGATCCGCTCTCCCCGATCGCGCGCATTGCCGACCGGACGCTGCTGGTCGCGCCGGGGACGCCGTCCTTCTTTCATTCGATCGTTTCGCCGATAGCGCTCGTTCAAGCGCTCCTCGCGCTTCTGGTGGCGCGCGGCGGCAAGGATGCGCTCGCCGCGATCGAGCGCAGCGAACGACAGCTGGAGCGGTTCCAGGCGTACTGGCCCGACGAGGGTTCGCCGCAATCGGGGAGGTCACGATGAGTCGCGTCCTGCATCGGAACGGCAGCGGCGAGGGGTTGCCGGAGGTCGTCGGCGGCGACGGGTGCTGGCTGATCGACGCCGCGGGCCGGCGCTATCTCGACGCGTCCAGCGGCGCCGCGGTCTCCTGCCTCGGACACGGCCACCCGCGTATCGTCGCCGCCATCCAGGAGCAGGCGGCGCGGCTCCCGTACGCGCACACCTCCTTCTTCACGAACCGGCCGATGGAGGAGCTTGCCGATGTGCTGGTCGCAAGCGCGCCGCCCGGCATCGAGAAAGCCTATTTCGTCTCCGGCGGGTCGGAGGCGATCGAAGCGGCCCTGAAGCTCG
>DASWRT010000100.1:0-19535 GCA_036403035.1 Allostellaceae bacterium
TCGCTTCGAGCTCGACCCGTCGAAGCCGGACGGCACGCCGCGCAAGCTGCTCGACGTCTCGCGGCTGCACGCGCTGGGCTGGCGCCACCGCATCGACCTCCAGGACGGCATCCGGCAGACCTACGACTGGTTCCTCACCCACGCCGCCGATTACCGGCGCTGAGCGGCGGCGGGCGCATGCCTGCCGCTCGGCTCATATCCCGCGTTCCCGTGCTGCGCGGCAGGCGCCGGCCTCGCGCGATGCCGGTATTCGCCATCCGTTGCGCACGCGTCGGTTGCGCCGCCGGCTTCGGGCTAGACGTTTCCTTGCCCGGGCGTACTGTTCGTCTTCCGGCCGAAAGAAATCGGCTTCTATTCTGTTGCCGCAATGTCGCACCGGGAGCATTTCGGTCCGCCGGCCGAACTACATCTCCCGTATTTCCGTTCAAATTTTCTGTTTGCGAATCTTGGCCAGAACTGGCGGGAGACAGCCGAGTTCTTAAAAAAGCCGGAACCCGGAACTTTACCCGATAGGTTGCGTTAAATCGCAGCTGGTTAATCCGCGGGCGCGGGAGAAACCGCAGAGCCGCAGCCAGATTCGAGTGCACGTCCTCTTTTGGGGTGATTTATGGAACAGGCGTCGTTCACTGCAGCGACCCTCTCACTGCGGCAGGGGCCCCGCTCCCGCTACCAGCAGACTCTACCGGGAGACGTGGTCCAGTTGGTGGTCGGCTTCCTTCGGGCGGCCGACATCGCGATCGTTCCGATCGCCGCGCTGCAGGCTTTCTACCTGCGCTACCGCACCTTCGACTTCTCGTCGGAGCTCGTCGTTCTGGTGCTGCTCGGGACGGCCGCGATGGTGAACGTCATGAGCCTGCTCGGGGCCTATGACGCGGGCAGCCTGCTGAACCTGCGCCAGCAGATGCTCAAGGTCGTCGGCGCCTGGGCGGCGATCATCGTCGGCCTGCTGTCCTTCGTGTTCTTCGGCCATCTCACCGAGCAGGTCGCGCGCCTCTGGGTCGTCTACTGGGCGGGCAGTGGCATCCTGCTGATGTTCGCGATGCGGCACATCGTCCGCAGCTACATTGGCGTGCAGCGGCGGATGGGCAAGCTGTCGGTCAACGTCGCCGTCGTCGGGCCAGAGCACCTCGCGCGGAAGATCGTCCGCCGCCTGACGGCCTCCGAACGGGAGGACATCAACATCGTCGGCATCTTCAATCTCGGCGAGCCCGCCCTCGAGACAGCCGGCGGCGTGCCGGCCGAGAACCGCGGCTCCGTCGCCGAGCTGTGCAAGATCGCGCGCAAGGTGCGCATCGACGAGATCGTCGTCGCGGTTCCCGAGAAGGTCGACGCGGCCTTCAACAGCGTCGTGCGCCGCCTCTCGACGCTGCCGACCAACATCAATCTCTGCCCCGACCTGTTCGACATCGTCACCCCGCCGCGCAAGGTGAAGGTCCTTTCCGACACGCTGATGATCAATGTCTGCGAGCGTCCGCTCGCCGGTTGGGCATCGATCCTCAAGCGCGTCGAGGACATCGTGCTGAGCAGCCTGCTCCTCGTCTTCTTCTTCCCGTTGATGGCGACCATCGCGCTGCTGATCAAGCTCGACAGCAAGGGGCCGGTGCTCTTCAAGCAGCAGCGCTTCGGGTTCAACAACGATACGATCACCGTCCTGAAGTTCCGGACGATGCGCCAGGATGCCGGCAGCGACAGCGCGGTGGTGCAGGCGCAGCAGAACGATCCGCGCGTCACCCGCATCGGGCGGATCCTGCGCCGGACCAGCCTCGACGAGCTGCCGCAGCTCATCAACGTGCTGACGGGCGACATGTCGCTGATCGGGCCGCGTCCGCACGCCGTCGCCCACAACGAGCATTATGCGAAGATCATCGACGGCTATCTCGCCCGCCACCGCGTCCGCCCCGGCATCACCGGCTGGGCCCAGGTCAACGGCTACCGCGGCGAGACGAAGAACGTCGAGTTGATGATCCAGCGCGTGAAGCACGACCTGTACTACATCGACAACTGGTCGCTCTGGCTCGACATCCGCATCCTGCTCAAGAGCGTGCTCTGCGGCTTCGTCCACCCGAACGCTTATTGAACCTTCGTCGCGGGCGGTCGCGTCGGCGCCGGAAGCGGCGCCGCCGCGCCGTACCGCGCCGCGTCGCTCTCCCAGGAACGAGAAAGCGCATGAAGATCCTTGTCCACGGCCTCAATTTCTCCCCCGAGCTGATCGGCATCGGCAAGTACACGGGAGAAATGGCGGCGTGGTTCGGGCAGCGCGGCCACGACGTCCGGGTCGTCACCGCACCGCCCTACTACCCCGACTGGAAGGTCTTCGACGGTCATCGGAACCGCTGGTCCCGGAGCACGCTCCCCGGCGCCGATGTCCGCATCTACCGCTGCCCGGTCTGGGTACCGGAACGGCAGAGCGGCCTCAAACGGCTCGTGCATCTGCTGTCCTTCGCGGCGAGCAGCACGCCCGTCGCCCTCTGGCAGGCGCTCTCCTGGCGGCCGGACGTGGTGATCGGGATCGAGCCGGCGCTGTTCGCCGCGCCGGGATCGCTCCTCGCCGCCTGGGTGTCGGGCGCGCGTGCCTGGCTGCACGTCCAGGATCTTGAGATCGACGCGGCTTTCGAGACGGGTTTGCTGCGCGGCGACCGCCTGCGCCGCATCGCGACCGCGGCGGAGCGGCTGCTGAACCGCCGCTTCGACCGCGTCTCCTCGATCTCGAACGCGATGTGCGACCGGCTCGGGAGCAAGGGCGTCGATGAGGCGCGCATCCGGCTCGTGCCGAACTGGATCGATGCCGGGACGATCTATCCGCTCTCCTCGCCCTCGCCGATGCGCCGCGAGCTGGCCATCCCGGACGCCGCAACCGTCGCGCTCTACGCCGGCAACATGGCGGAGAAGCAGGGGATCGGCATTCTCGCCGACGTCGCCCGCCGCCTTGCCGAGCGTCCCGACATCATGTTCGTGTTCGCCGGCAACGGCGCGGCGCGCTCCCGGCTGGAGGCGGCGAGCGCTGGTCTCGCGAACGTCCGCTTCCTGCCGCTGCAACCGGCGGAGCGGCTCAACGACCTGCTGAACCTCGCCGACATCCACCTGTTGCCGCAGCGCCGCGGCGTCGCCGACCTCGTGCTGCCATCGAAGGTGACGAACATGATGGCGAGCGGCCGTCCGGTCGTCGCCGGTGCGGCGCCCGACACCCAGCTCGGCCGGATCGCCGCACGTTGCGGGCTGGTCGTCGAGCCGGAGGATGCCGAGGCGATGGCTGGCGCCGTCGCTATGCTCGTCGGCGACGCTCCGATGCGCGCGGCGCTCGGCGCGGCTGGCCGCGACATCGCCGTCTCCGAATGGAGCCGCGATGCCGTGCTCGGCCGTTTCGAGACATGGCTGGCCGAGATGGCCCCGGCCGCCCGGCGCATGCTCCGCCCGGAGGCGGCCGAGGCCGGCGCAGGGCAGGCGGCGCGTCGGTCGGTCGGGTAGCTGCGGCTACCCGTTGTTCCTCAGCAGGTCGCTCACGACGCGCTCGATGTGCCGCACCGTGTTGCAGACGGTCGTGATCCGGCAGTACGGGGCATAGCGGAGCATGTCGGAATCGCCGGTCCCCCAGGCGTTCGGGTGCTCCGGGTTGAGCCAGATCACCTGCTTCGCCCGCTCCGAGATCCGCCTGACGATGTCGACGCGCGGCTCCGTACGGTTGCCGCGCCCGTCGCCGAGGATGATGATTGTCGTCCTCGCATCGACCGCGTCGAGCCAGCCGCCTTTCTCGAAATCGGCGAGCGCGTTGCCGTAGTTCGACGAGCCGTAGCCGATCCGGTCCATGATCGTCGCGATCGCCGTCTCGATCGGCTCGCGCTCCAGGATCTCGCTGACCTCGATCAGGTCGCCCGCGAAGGCGAAGGACCGGATGTCGGACAGCGCCTCGGTCAGCGCGTAGAGGAAGAGCAGCAGGAACTGCGCCAGCGCGGCGACCGAGCCGCTGACGTCGCACAGCGCCATCACCCGCGGCTTCTCGATCTTGCGCTGCTTCCAGACGGTGAGGAACGGCACGCCGCCCCAGCCCATGTTGCGGCGGAGCGTCCGGCGCGCGTCGAGCTGTCCGCGCCGCCGGCGGCGCCGGTTCCTGCCGTACCGCGTCGCGAGCCGCCGGGCCATCGCGCGCACCAGGATGCGCATCCGCTCCAGGTCGCGCCGGTCGAGGTTGCTCAGGCGGACCTGCGCCAGGACCTCGTCGCGCCGCCGCTCGCTCTCGCCCTGCGCGAACAGCAGCAGATATTGCTGCGCGAGGTCGCGGACCTGATCGGCGAGGTACTCCTTGCCCCGTTGCAGGCGGCGGGCGCGCTCGGCCGCGGCGTCGTCAGACGAATCCCGGCGCAGCGCCGCGATCTCGTCCTCCAGCGCCTGCATGCCCATCCGGTCCATGATCCGCCGGGCAAAGAGATTGACCTGCGTGAACAGGACGATGTTCGCCAGCCCGGCAGCGGCGGCCGCCTCCTCCATCGCCGCCGCGAGACCGGCGCGGTCGCCTTCCAACAGCATGCCGGCCAGCGGCGAGGGCGTTCCGCCGCCGACGCCGGCCCCGCCTTCGCCGGGCGGCGGCGGGGCAGTCCCAGCATCCGGCTGACGCGGCGTCCCGCGGACGTCCTGCGTGTCGGCGCCGACGCCGGCGTCGTAGTCGTCGCGGAAGCCGTCGCGGCTGAAATAGAGGTCGAAGCACTCCTCGAAGCGCCGCTTCTCCTCCTCCGTCTTGGCGAGCACCAGGGCGAGCGAGTCCTTCAGCGTCCCGCGGTCGGCATAGCCGACGATCTCGACCGTCCGCGCCGCGTCGATGCTCTCGGCCGGCGAGATCCGGACGCCCGCGCTCCGTGCGGCCCGGAGGAAGCGCAGCAACGGTTCGCTCATGCCGCCCGCGTTCTACCGGGCGATCTCGGCTTCCCGCCGCGCCTTGGCGGTGAGCGCGCCGATCTCCCGGTCGACGGAAACGATGTCGCTTTCGAATTTCAGCAGGACGTTGAGCGTGTCGCGGACCAGACCGGCGTCGAGTTCCCGCACGTGCAGCAGCACCAGGACGCGCGCCCAGTCGATCGTCTCGCTGACCGAGGGCGCCTTCTTCAGGTCGAGCGTGCGCAGCAACTGCACGAACTGGACGAGCTGGCGCCGCAGCCGCGCCTCGATCCCCGGCACGCGGGAGTCGACGATGCGCGCTTCCAACCGCGCGTCGGGAAGGCCGATATGCAGATGCAGGCAACGCCGCTTCAGCGCGTCGCCGAGGTCGCGCATGTTGTTCGAGGTCAGCAGCACGATCGGCGGCGCGGCGGCCTTCACGGTGCCGATCTCGGGGATGCTGACCTGATAGTCCGACAGGATCTCCAGCAGGAACGCCTCGAACTCCTGGTCCGACTTATCGACCTCGTCGACCAGCAGGACCGCGCCGCCCGGCTCCTGGAGCGCGCGCAGCAGCGGCCGCGGCTCAAGGAAGCGCTCCGAGAAGAACAGGTCTCCGACGCCGTGCAGCCGGTCGAGCGCCGCGTCGAGGCTGTCGGCCTCACCGAGCGCCGCGCCGAGCCTGTCCTTCAGGATCTGCGTGTAGAGGAGCTGCTTGCCGTATTTCCACTCGTAGAGCGCCTTCGACTCGTCCAGCCCCTCGTAGCACTGCATCCGGATCAGCGGGACGCCGAGCCATGCGGCGACGGCCTTCGCCAGCTCGGTCTTGCCGACGCCGGCCGGTCCCTCGACCAGGATCGGCTTCTGCAAATGGTGCGCGAGGTAGACCGAGGTGGCGATCTGCCGGCTGGCGATGTAGCCGGCGGACCCCAGGCCGTTCTCCACCGCCTCGATCGAGGCGGGGAGGGGCCGGTGCTGCTGCGGCGGTTGGCTGTCCCCGGTCATGCGGCCGGATTTTCTTCGTGCAGGAGCGCCGTGCCGAGTCTGTTCTGCTTCACCAGCCGTACCCCTTTGGCGATCGACAGCAGGGTTGTAACGTCCGCGAGCAGGAAGTCCACCTCATCGTCGCTCCGGTTTCCGAGCGTCGTCCTGCCGTTGCGGTAGGCGCGCATGCGCTCCAGCAGATCGACGCAGAGCACCCGGCTCCCGGCGAGCAGCGCCGCCGCGTCGTTCCGGTCGGGCGGCGGCGGTTCCGTATCGAGGCCGGCCGCCAGCGTCGCGGCCGTATTGCCGAGGACGGCGGTGAGGGCGGCGAGGGCGCCGAGATCCGTCGCCGCCTCGGCTGCGCCGGCCGGGTCCGTCGCGTCGGCCAGCAGCCGGAGCAGGCGGCGGAACGTCCCGGCGAAGCCGGCGGTGAGGACCGCGTCCTCCGTGTCGCGGAACGGCGCCGCCAGCGTCTCGAAGGCCGTGCCCGGCTGCCCGAGCAGCGCGGAGTCCGGCACCTCGCAACCGTGCAGGCGCAGGGTGCATTGCGTCATCGGCCGCAGCGTGCCGAGCGTCGGAGCAGGGACGACTTCCAGCCCCGGCGCATCGTGCGGCACGAGGAAGGCGGAGAACCGCTTGCGGGCGCCGCCTCCGCCTCCGCCGGCACCCCCCGGCTCGACGGAGCTGACGGCGACCACGACGAACAGGCCGGCGATCGGTCCGTTCGTCACGTGGATCTTCTCGCCGGTGATCCGGTATCCGCCACCGTCGCCGTGCGGTTCGGCGGTCGTCCTGAGGTGCTTGGGATGCGCGCCCGCTCCCGGTTCCGAGACGGCGAACGCCATGGTGACGCGGCCGGCGGCCATCGCCGGGATAAAGGCCATCCGCTGCGCCTCGCTCCCGACGCTCAGCACGGTGGCGCGGGCGAACATCTGCTGCGCCGCCCAGACCGCGGCAAAGCCCGGCGAGCCGCCCAGCTCGGCAAGGGCGGCGAGCGCCTCGGCGATTCCGGCGTACCCGCCGCCGGTTCCGCCGAGCCGCTCCGGCAGGCCGATCCCGAACAACCCCGCCTGCGCCATCTCCTGCCACAGGTCGGCGGGGAACGCGTCGGCGCGGTAGAGCGCGCGGCCGGCGACGCGGCGCCGCGCGAAATCGGCCATCGGCGGATGCTGCTGCATGCGAGCGGTAACCTCCTGTGCTTGCGCCGGGGCCTGCGCCCGCCGCCGGTCAGGTCACTCGGCACAGATCCCGTATCGCCGGCCCGTCATCATCCGGCGATCGCCCGCTCTATCTTCCATGGTGTGCCGCCCGGCCGCGACGATTTTCTCCGCCCGTGTAGCATCTGCCGGACGCAGGCCCCGCTACTCGGCGGCGGCCTGCGTCACCTCCACCGGCGCCGCGAGCTGCGCCTTGACGTGGGCGGCGAGGCGCAGCGACAGGGCGAGCACGGTCAGCATCGGCGGCGCGCTGCCCGAGGTCGGGAAGATCGAGCTGCCGGCGACGAAGAGGTTGCCGATGCCGTGCACCCGGCAGTGACGGTCGACGACGCCCTTGCGCGGGTCGTCGTGCATCCGCGTCGTGCCGATCTGCGCCCATCCGCCCTTCAGCGAGTCCGGCCAGCCGTCCCACACGTCAGGTGCGGGCGGCGCGAGGTCGGCGAGGCCGAGGCGGTTCAGTTCGCTTTCGATCACTTCCTCGGCGCGCCGCGTGGTCCGCCGGTCGATCTCCTGCGTCCGCCATTCCAGCTTCGCGCGCGGCATGCCGAAGGCGTCGCGCGCGGCCGGGTCGAGCGTCACGCGGCTGTGGAAGTTCGGCGCCTGCTCCGACTTGTTCTCCAGCACGTAGGCGGCGATGGACTCGTCGCCATGCCGGACCGTCGACAGCGCGCCGGCCGCGACGCCCGGCAGGTCGGCGATCAGCCTGCCGACGTCGCGCCAGCGGAAGCCCTTGCGGTCGAACGGCGGGAAGCGGAGGAACGGATCGCTCGGCCGGCCGTCGCGCAGGCTGAAGATCAGGGCGCGCAGCGCCGTCCAGCCTTGTGAATCGTGCCCGGCATGGATCGGGCTGATGTTGGCGCCGAAATTCAGCAGCTCCTCGCGCCGCTGAAGCTCCGGCGCCAGCGCGAGGCGCGCGGCGACGCTCCGGCCGCGGAACCGCTCGCCGTAGAGCCGGAACGGCACGTCCGCCTTGCGGCGGGCGAAGAGCAGGCGCCGCGTATGCGGCTGCTCCATGAAATAGCGCCCGACGAGATCGTGCGCGTTGCCGAGCCCGCGCTCGGCGACGCCGTTCGAGGCGAGCAGCAGCCGCGCGTTCTCGACGCCGCCGGCCGCCAGGATGAACAGCTTCGCCGCAACCGTGCCACCGCCGCCGCCGCTGCCGCCCGGCGCCCCCGCGAACCGCACGGCGCACACGCTCGACCCGTCCGGCGCCGCGTCGATCCCGACGACGTTGGCGTGCAGGATGCATTGTATTGCCGCCGCGTCGCGGATCTCGTCGCCGTAGCGCGCCGCGAAATTGGTCGGCGGGCTGAAGCGGTAGATTTTCGTCTCCAGCTTTCCGGGGTCGACCGGCAGCGGCGCGGCGAGCGGGTCGCCGAGCCGCTCCGCCCATGCCGCCGCGTCGTAGCTTCCGGGCTCCGGCGCCACTTCGCAGAGCGCCTGCGCTGCCTCGTACCAGGAGTCCAGCTCGCGCCGAGAGATCGGCCAACCGCTCTCGGCGACCCATGGACGGCTCGCGAAATCCGCCGCGTCGAGCGGCCGGCACCAGCCGCCCCAGGCGTTCGTGTTGCCGCCGAAGAAGCGGAGCTGGCACATGTCCAGCGCGAAGTAGGGGAGGCCGGCATTGGCGCCGCGGTAGGAATCCTGCGCCGCGTCCTCGAACCGCATCCCGCCGCTTTCGAGCAGGACCGTGCTCACCCCGGCGCGGGCCAGCTCCCGCGCGATCGCGATGCCGGCGGCGCCTGCCCCGACGATGCAGACATCCGCCTCGAGGCGGGCGGCGCCTCCGGTCGTCTCTCGCGCGTCAACGAACATTTCCGTCTGCTCCCGTGATGGATACGGCCGGGGCCCGTGCGGGAGCGGGCTGGAGCCGCTGCCGCAGGCGGGCAAAGAGGGCGGCGCGCTTCGCCTTGGGCAGGACGAGCGCGGCGGTCGGCGGCGCGACGATCACCGCCCAGAGCGCCGCCTCCGCGAAGATCCCGAACAGGCCGCCGGGCAGATCCAGCGAGAAGGCGACGGCGGCGATGCCGGTGCTGATCGCGAAGGCGAGGATGCCCGTGCCGTAGCCGGACAGCAGGTGCCGCATCGCGTTGAACCCGTACACCCGCTCGGCGACGAAGGGCAGCCACAGCCCGATCGACAGCACCTCGGCGATGCCGAGACCGAGCGCCGCGCCGACGACGCCCATCACCGGGACGAGGCATGTCGCCAGCGCCAGCCCGCCGACCGACTGGATGATCCAGGCGATCGCACAGGGCCGCGGATGGTTGCCGTACTTCAGCAGCATCAGCGACGCCTGTCCCGGCGCGGCGAGGAAGATCGATCCCAGGAAGGCGGCGAGGAGCCACGCGTTCGGCCCGACCGCGCCGTGCGTCCACAATTTGATGAACGGCACGTAGGCGATGACGCTGAAGCCGCCGAGCACGCCGACCAGCAGCGCCACGATCCGGCCGGAATCGACGTACAGCCGGCGGCAGGCGTCGATCTCGCCCGAGACGTGCTGCCGCGCCATCTCGATCGCGCCGCCGACCGCGAACTGGTTGGCGGCCTGCCGGGTCAAGCCGGTGAAGGTGCGGAAGACGGTGTAGGTGACGACGCTCGTCGCCGCGACGTTGAGCAGGCCGAGCATCACGATCGTCGCGTTCTGCACGATCGCAAGTGACAGCGGATAGGTGAAGAAGAGCGACGACTGGTGAGCGATCTCGCGCACCTCGGCGAACGACGCCGGCAGCTTCAATCCGAAGCGGAGATGCGGATAGCGCCGCTTGAGGTCGAGCAGCATCCCGCCTGTGAACAGCAGCGGCACGGCGAGATAGCTCAGCGCCACCACCCAGGGCGGCTGGTTGAGCGCCAGCGAGACGACGACGCAGGCGATCTGCGACGCGAGATAGATCGCGTAGATGCATTCGCCGCGGGCGAAGTCGCCGTGTGCGCGGTAGAGCGTGTGCAGCACCTGCTCGGCGATCAGCACCGCCATCGGAAAGGTCATCGCCGCAAGGCAGGCATAGACGGTCGCCCGGTCCATGCTGACGAAGGTGAGGAGGTGCGTCAGGTCGAAGGCGAACATCGTGCCGAAGGCGAGCACGAGCAGCGACGCCGATATCGCCAGCGCGCAGAACAGCCCGACGCGCAGGTTGCGGTCGAGCATCCTGCCGTCCCGCATCGCGACGTCGCGCAGGAACAGGTTGCCGAAATAGTACTCGGTGCCGAAGTTGCAGGAGGTCAGGAACGCGACGATCGCGTAGATCAGGATCCAGTCCTTGTAGAGGTCCGGACCCCATGCCTTGAGGAACAACGGCACGAGGAGGATCTGCTCGCAGATCCTGATCATCTGGTTCAGCAACTGGAAGATGTAGTTGCTGAAGAGCCGGCGTCCGAGCTTCCCGCTCTCCGACTTCAAGTCCGGCACGGCAAGCGGCGCTTCCTCATCCGTTACGACGGCTGCCGCCGCCGCTTGCTTTGTTGCCCTAGTCGCCATGCTTCCTCGCCAACGTACTGCCCTCGCGCTGCCGCTGCCGCTCGAACGCCGGCGCATGCCGGCCGTCGCGCGTCAACGGCCTCCCGTTCGTCCCGGTTCCGCGAAAAAGCCCGTGCCCGTTCTATGTCACGCGGCAGGCCGCCGTAGGCGCGCGGCGTACATCAGGTGATGCACCAGCAGCGTCGGCGTCAGCAGCCGCAGCCCGAACAGCGCGCCGGCCTGCCGCGCCGCCGTGGCGATCCTGCCCTGCCGCAGCAGGCAGGAGACGAGGACCAGCGTGTTGTAGGTCAGTTTCATGCGGAAATACGCCCGGTGGCGCGCCACCCGCGGGTCGTTCAGGAACTCGTTCCAGTAGAAGATCGCGTCGGTCGCGCCCTGAACCCGGCGGTTCAGCGCCTTCACCGCGTTCGTCATCGATCCGCCATGGACGCGGTACCGCACCAGCCGCCGCCGGCTGTACCAGGCGCCGCGCCCGGTCCGTGCCGCGAGGTAGGAGAGATAGAGGTCGAAGCCGAGTCCGACCTCCTTCGGGATCGCATGCCAGTCGATCGCGTCCCGCCGGAACACGGCCGCCGAGGCGCTGCATATCGAGCGGTAGACGAGCGCGATCTCGTCGAACGGCCGGTGCGCGCCCTCGGCAAGGGCGTGGCGCTGCCAGCGGCGGCTGTTCGCGTCGGTTTCGGCCTCGTCGATCCGGCCTTCGCCGTCGATGATCGAATGATCGGAGAACGCGACGACGAGGTCGGGGTCCGCTTCCAGCCGCGGCACCAGCGTCGAGAGGTACTCCTCCTCCCAGATGTCGTCGTCGCTGAGACACGCGACGTACTTGCCGGTCGCCCGGCGGAATACGGTTACGAAGTTGGCGAACTGGCCGATATTCTCGGGGTTGCGGACGAAGCGGATGCGCGGATCGCCGAAGCCCGCGACGACCGCTTCGATGTCGGTCGGGCTCGCATTGTCCTGAACGATGATTTCGAGATTGCGGTAGCGCTGCGCCACCACGCTCGACAGCGCCTCGCGCAGATAGTCCGGCCGGTCGTACGTCGGTATCACGACGCTGACCAGCGGCTGCTGCTCCGGCTCGCCTTGCTCGATCATCGGTTACGCCTCTCAATTTTCTTCGTGACCGCCGCCGGTCCGGAAGGACCGCGCGGCCGCGTCAGCAATAGGCCCGGAAGACCGGCTTCACCGGCGGCCCTTGCAGGTAGCCCTCGACGCCGCCGTCGTCGAGCGCCTTCCGGTAGACTGCGAGCGCCGCATCGATCGCCGCGACGGTGCGATCGATGTCGTCGTCGCCGTGCGAGAAGCTGACGACGAAGGACGGCGCCAGCACGCCGTTCCGGATCAGCTCCTGCATGAACAACGCACGGAACGCCTGCGACGGCGCGCCCGCCGCGTCGCGAGTCGCGTAGACGAGATTGGCCGGCTTTCCGATCACCTCGAAATGGCCGGCGACGCCGTGCCTTTCGGCGGCCGCGCGCGCGCCGTCGGCGAGCCGGCGCCCCTGCCGGTCCATGTGTCCGACCACGTCATGGTCCTTGTAGACCTGCATCGTCGCGATCGCCGCGGCCAGCGCGTGCGTCTCGGCGCCGTGCGTCGTCGACAGCAGGAATACCCGCTCGCGGTCGTGGTGGATGCCGCCAAGCTCCATGACTTCGCGCCGCCCGGCGAGCGCCGACAGCGCGAAGCCGTTCGCCAGCGCCTTGCCGAAGGTCGAGAGGTCCGGTTCGATCCCGTAGAGCTGATGCGCGCCGCCGGCATGCAGGCGGAAGCCGGTGATCATCTCGTCGATGACGAGCAGCGCGCCGTGATGCGTGCAGAGATCGCGCACCGCGGCGAGGAAGTCCGGTTCCGGCTCGACCATGCGGACCACTTCCAGCATGACGCAGGCGATCCGGTCCGGGTGCTCGCGGAACAGCCGGCGCACGCTGCCGACATCGTTGTAGTCGAACTTCACGATCAGTTCGCGCACAGTCGCCGGGATGCCGGCCGTCATCGGCGTGGTGCCGATGAACCAGTCATGGGTGGCGAAGAACGGGCTGTCGGCGCAGATCGCGACGAGGTTGCGCCCGGTATGGGCGCGGGCGAGGCGGATCGCGGCGCTGTTCACCGTCGATCCGTCCTTCGCGAACTTCACCATGTCGGCGGTCGTGACCATCGACAGGAGCTGCTCGGCGCAGGCGACTTCGAGATGCGACGGCCGGTTGAAGTTCGTGCCGTGCTCCAGCTCGGCGGCGACCGCCTGCACGACGCTCGGGTGGGCGTGGCCGAGCCCTACCGCCCGGAGGCCCATCCCGTATTCGATGAACTCGTTGCCGTCGACGTCGCGGACGCGGCAGCCCCGCCCGGACCGGATGAAGCCCGGCGCCAGCGCCGGATACTGATCGTCGCCCTTCGCGTAGGTGTGGCAGCCGCCGGGGATGATCTCATGGGCGCGACGCCGGAGGCCTTCTGACGTCTCAAAGTGCATCGGTCCACCTCACGGCCGTTCCGCTGGGGTCCCGCCCGCCGCCGATGCGCTCCGGCCGGGGCCGGTACAACGGTTGCGGGGTTTGCTGACGAACGCCTCCCCCAGTTGATGGTTCCGCCGGGGCGGCTTGCCGCCGCCTTCCGGTCACCCCATCCGGGCGGCGGCGGTCGGGATGTGGAGCGGCATTTCCAGCGGTTCCAGGACGCGGGCCGGCGCCGGTGCCAGCGTCGGCGCCGCGGCCGGCGTCCTCGTGCTGCCGATGTCGGCGTCGGTCCTGCCGAGCACGGCGCGCAGATGATCGGCGAGGCGCAGCGCCATGGACACGACGGTCAGCGTCGGCGGCGCCGCGCCGACGGTCGGGAAAACCGAGCCGCCCGTGACGAACAGGTTGCCGACCTCGTGCAGGCGCCCGTCGGTGTCGACGACGCCTCGCCGCGGATCGGGGTCCATCCGCGTCATGCCGAGCTGGTGCCAACCGCCTTCGAGGTTGTCCGGCCAGCCCTCGACGAGTTCGGGCGGCAGCGGCTCCAGTTCGCCGATGCCGAGGCGCCGCAGCTCGGCGTCGACGATCTCCTCGGCGCGGACGACGGTGCGCCGGTCGATCGGCAGCATCTTCCAATCGAGCTTGATCCGGTTGACGCCGAACACGTCGCGCTCGTGCTCCAGCAGGATCCGGCTGTCCGGGTTCGGCGCCTGCTCCGACTTGCTTTCCAGGATGTAGCCGCTGATGAAGCGGTTCGGCTGGAGGAGCTGGAGGAAGCCGGCGGCGGTGACGGCAGGCAGCTCGCGCAGGATGCGGAACGCGTCCATCGCGTCGACCTGCTTGGCGCCGTAGGGCGGAAAGCGCAGATAGGGATCTCGCTGGCGCGACCGGCTCAGCGACAGCACGAACTTGCGCAGCGCCATCCAGCCCTCGGTCTTGTGGCCGAGATAGACCGGGTGGATGTTGGCGCTGTAGTTCAGCAGCCCTTCCGCCTCCTGCAGCGCGACCGGCAGCGACAGCCGCGCCGATACATGGCGGTCGTGAAACTTCAGCCCGTACAGCGCGACGTCCGCTTGCCGCGTGTACGGGATGATCCGCCGCTGCGTGTGCGGATGCTCCATGAAATAGCGGCCGACCAGATCGTGCTGGTTGCCGAGCCCGTTCGGCATGACGTCGCGCGAGGCCAGCAGCAGCCGCGCGTTCTCCGTTCCGCCGGCCGCCAGCACGTAGATCTTGGCGCGGACATGGAAGCGGTGGCCGTTCAGGCAGGCGACCGTCAGGCCCGTGACCTCGCGCGCGTCGTAGCGGGTCTCGATGTTGACGACGTTCGCATGCAGCAGGCACGTGATGTTGGGCGAGCGGCGGAGATCGTCGGCATAGGCCTCGCCGAAGCGCGTCGGCGGGCTGAACTGGTAGATCGCCGTCTCGATCTTCGCCGGGTCGAACGGCAGCACGCGGGCGCGTTCGTCGCCGAGATGCTCGATCCAGCGGGAGACCTCGAAATTGTCGGACTTCAGCTGGCAGATGTCCCGCGCCATATCGTAATAGGGCAGCAGCTCGTCGCGCGGGATCGGCCAGCCGCTGCTCTCGACCCAGGGGCGAGGCGCGAAATCGATCTCGTCGAGCGGCCGGCACCAGCCGCCCCAGGCGTTGGTGTTGCCGCCGAGGAAGCGAAGCTGGCACATGTCGAGCGTGAAATAGGGAAGCCCGACATTGCGGCCCTTGTATGCGTCGTTCGTGACCGGGTCATAGGCTTCGCCGCCTGCTTCCAGTACCGTTACGCGCAGGGGTGAGCTGCTGAACGCCCGGGCTAGCGTAATGCCCGCCGCGCCGCCGCCGATAATGCAAATGTCCGTGTCCAGCTCGCTGCCCGCATCGACCTGCCGTGCGTCGTGAAGCATTCGGAACTCCAGGGGCGGAAATGTCGCAAGGTAGAAGTCTGTTTCAGATAAAAGGCGAACGGCCGAGAACGTCGGAGTTGAGGTAAGGTTCCCGGTATTCTTCACCGAATTTCAGCTCGGCGCCGATCGCCGATCTGCGGGCGCTGCTGTCTGACGCGCTCCTACTCCGGCGGCACAGAGCGCATCGCAGTGCTGCTCCTTGTGAGAAATCCGGGCTGGCTTGGCAGAAGACGAGGCCGCCATAATCGAAAGCCAAGGCGGTGTCTACGCTAACGGAGCACAGCCGATTCCTTTATGATCGCTTGCGGAAGGCGTTCGGAGTCGTACGGGCTCCGGCTATCCTACGACTGGGCGCATTGGGGGGCTTTCGATGGGAACGCATGTGCTTCGGATCGTCGCGACGCTCGCCCTCGCCGTCGCCGTCGCATGGCCGGCGCCGGCGCGGGCGCAGGCCGGCTGGCCGGAAGCGCTGACGATCGGCACGGCGTCTCCCGGCGGCACGTACGACGCCTACGGGGCGGGGGTGGCGAGGATCCTGACGCGCGTCCTCGGCATCCCGGTCGGGGCGCGGTCCACGGAGGGACCCAACGAGAACATGAAGCTGCTGGAGGCCGGGGACATTCAGCTTGCGTTCGTCACCATGGGCGCCGCGCTGCAAGCGTGGAACGGCAGCGCGGCCTGGACGGCGGGCCGGCAGTTCCATGCGATGCGCGCGATCTTCCCGATGTACGACACGCCGATTCAATTCATGGCGCTGCAGGGGTCGGGAATCCGGTCGATCGCCGATCTGACCGGCAAGCGCGTCGGCGCCGGACCGCGCACCGGAACCGCCGGCACCTACATTCCCCGGTTCTTTGCGACCCTCAAGATCGATGCGGTCCTGAGCTACGGCGACTGGTCGGATCTCGCCGCCCAGGTCCAGGCCGGGACGCTGGACGCGCTCGCCGTCGCCTCCGGCGTCCCGTTCCCGTCCTTCGCCGAACTGGAGGCGAGGAACAAGGTCCGGTACATCCCGCTGGCGCCGGAGCAGATCGTGGCGCTGCGCCTCGCCATCCCCGAACTCACGCCGTCGACGGTCCCGGCCGGAGCGTACCCGTCGCTGCTGACGGAGTATCGGACGGTCGGACTCTACAACTTCGCCGTCGCGCGCGAGGATCTGCCGGACGAACTCGTCTACCGCATCGTCAAGGCGGTCTTCGCCAACCGCGAGGAACTGATCGCCGCCCATCCGGCCGCCGCGGCGACGATTCCGGCCAATTTCTCCCGCAACGCGTTCCTCCCCTTCCATGGCGGCGCGATCCGCTATTACAGGGAGGTCGGCGGGGCTGACGTGGTGCTGGGTGACTGATCCGCGCGGGCTGACGGCAATGCCCGCCCGCAGGAACGGCGGGTGGAGAGAAGCCGTGTGACGTGTATACGGTCCCGAGCGGGGCGTCGTGGATTGGCGTTAAGTTTCTAACTTGTCGACAAATGAAACTTTTCCTTTCTCCAGAATTTCGGGAGAATGGAGTTACGATATTCAACTTTTCATTTTTGCTATGATATGACTATTCTATTCAGAATATAAATTCTTGCGTTTGATATTGACCACGCGGCGTGCGTTCCAAAATTTGGGCGCGCCGACGATTTGGACGATCGGCCTTAATCCTTGTTTGTCGAGTTGGGGCTTGCCCCGGCTCGTCGCCGAGACCGGGCGTGAGCCCAAAACGGTCAACGCTCCTGCGGTCGGACGGGGGCTAATCCGGGGGAGGATTGAACATGGACGACGTGCGGCTGCGCGACAGCGATCCCGTCGAAACGCAGGAATGGCGCGACGCGCTCGGATCGGTTCTCACCTTCGAGGGGTCGGACCGCGCGCACTACCTGCTGAGCGAACTCGTCACCGAAGCGCGGCGGCAGGGCACGCCCGTACCCTATTCGGCGACCACGCCGTATCTCAACACGATCCCGCCGGAGAAGGAGGAGCGGCACCCCGGCGACCGGGCGATCGAGCACCGGATCCGCTCGCTCATCCGCTGGAACGCGATCGCGATCGTGCTGCGCGCCAACAAGGAATCGTCGGAACTCGGCGGTCACATCGCGAGCTTCCAGTCGGCGGCGACGCTCTACGATGTCGGCTTCCAGCATTTCTGGCACGCGCCGTCGGCCAATCACGGCGGCGATCTCGTCTTCTTCCAGGGCCATTCCTCGCCGGGCATCTATGCCCGCTCCTTCATCGAGGGCCGGCTCACCGAGGAGCAGCTCCTGAATTTCCGCGAGGAGGTCGACGGCAATGGGCTGTCGTCCTACCCGCACCCGTGGCTGATGCCGACCTATTGGCAGTTCCCGACGGTGTCGATGGGGCTCGGGCCGCTGATGGCGATCTATCAGGCCCGATTCCTGAAGTACCTGCACCATCGCGGCATCGCCGACACCGCGGACCGCAAGGTCTGGGCCTTCCTCGGCGACGGCGAGACCGACGAGCCGGAAAGCTTGGGAGCGCTCCCGCTCGCCGGCCGCGAGCGGCTCGACAACCTGATCTTCGTCATCAACTGCAACCTGCAACGGCTCGACGGGCCGGTGCGCGGCAACGGCAAGATCATCCAGGAGCTCGAAGGCGAGTTCCGCGGCGCCGGCTGGAACGTCATCAAGGTGATTTGGGGCAGCAGCTGGGACCCGCTGATCGCGCGCGACACGACCGGCATCCTCCTGAAGCGTATGGAGGAGTGCGTCGACGGCGAGTACCAGGACTTCAAGTCGAAGAACGGCGCCTACGTCCGCGAGAATTTTTTCGGGAAATACCCGGAACTCCAGGCGATGGTCGCCAACATGTCGGACGAGGAGATCTGGAGCCTCACCCGCGGCGGGCACGATCCGCAGAAGGTCTACGCGGCCTACGCCGCCGCCGTGAAGCACAAGGGACAGCCGACCGTCATCCTCGCCAAGACGGTGAAGGGTTACGGCATGGGCGAGGCGGGTGAGGGGCAGAACATCACCCACCAGCAGAAGAAGATGGGCGAGCACGCGCTGCGCGAGTTCCGCGACCGCTTCTCCCTGCCGCTCTCCGACGAGCAGCTCAACGAGATCCCGTTCCTGCATTTCGCCGAGGACAGCGCGGAGATGCAGTATCTGCGCGCCCGCCGTTCCGCGCTGGGCGGCAGCGTGCCGGTGCGCCGCACGAAGTCGCAGCCGCTCGAAATCCCGCCGCTCTCGGCGTTCGGCGCGCAGCTCAAGGCCACCGAAGGCCGCGAGATCTCGACGACCATGGCCTTCGTGCGCGTCCTCAACACACTGTTGCGCGACAAGCAGATCGGCAAGCGCATCGTGCCGATCGTGCCGGACGAATCTCGCACCTTCGGCATGGAAGGGATGTTCCGGCAGTTCGGCATCTTCAGCCAATTGGGCCAGCTCTACCGGCCCGAGGACGCCAAGCAGCTCATGTTCTACAAGGAGGACAAGAGCGGGCAGATGCTCCAGGAGGGCATCAACGAGCCGGGCGCCATGTCGTCCTGGATCGCGGCGGCGACGTCGTACAGCACGAACGACGCGCCGATGATTCCCTTCTACATCTATTACTCGATGTTCGGGTTCCAGCGCGTCGGCGATCTCGCCTGGGCCGCGGGCGACATGCGCGCCCGCGGGTTCCTGCTTGGCGGCACCGCCGGCCGCACCACGCTGAACGGCGAGGGACTGCAGCACGAGGACGGTCACAGCCACATCCTCTCTTCGGTCATCCCGAACTGCGTCTCCTACGACCCGACCTTCGGGTACGAGGTCGCGGTGATCGTCCAGGACGGCCTGCGCCGCATGTACCAGGAGCAGGAGGACGTCTACTACTACATCACCCTGATGAACGAGAATTACGAGCACCCGGCGATGCCGGAGGGCTCGGAGCAGGGCATCATCAGGGGGATGTACCTCCTCCGCGAGGGCGGCGGGGACGGCGGCGGCGGCAAGGCGCCCCGCGTGCAGCTCATGGGCAGCGGCACGATCCTGCGCGAGGTGATCGCCGCGGCGGATCTGCTGGCGAGCGATTTCGGCGTCGCGGCCGACATCTGGAGCGCGCCGAGCTTCACCGAGCTGCGGCGCGACGGCCTCGACGCCGAGCGCTGGAGCATGCTCCACCCGACCGAGCCGCCTCGGCGGAGCTACGTCGAGACCTGCCTCGCCGGCCGCGAAGGGCCGGTGATCGCCGCCACCGACTACATGAAGACGTTCGCCGACCAGATCCGCCCGTTCGTCCCGCGCCGCTATCGCGTGCTCGGAACCGACGGCTACGGCCGGTCGGACTACCGGAAGAAGCTCCGCTACTTCTTCGAGGTCGACCGCCATTTCGTCGCGGTGGCGGCGCTGAAGGCGCTGGCCGACGACGGGGCGATCGAGCCGTCGACCGTCGCCGAGGCGATCAAGAAGTACGGAATCAATCCGGACAAGGCGAACCCGGCGAGAAGCTGACGATCAGAAAGCGTGACCGGACCCGCCGGCTCGACCCGGCGGGAGTGGGGTTTGGGAGGAGAAGAAGATGGCTGCGGCGACGGAAGTCAAAGTTCCGGATATCGGCGATTTCAAGGACGTGCCGATCATCGAGATCCACGTCAAGGAAGGGGATCCGGTCAACGCGGAAGATCCGCTCGTCACGCTCGAATCCGACAAGGCG
>DASWRT010000101.1:0-23214 GCA_036403035.1 Allostellaceae bacterium
GATCTCCACGTCGGGATAGCGTTCGAGAAAAGCACCCATGACCGGTCCCACGAGAAATTCAGCCGCTTCCGTCGGCACGCTCAGCCGGATCCGGCCCACCGGCGCGTCGCGGAACCGGTTGAGCACGTCGACGGCGCGACCGATCTCGTCGAACGGCGTGAGGATGGCCGCCCGCAGTTCCTCGCCGGCCGCCGTGAGCGTCACGCTGCGGCTTGTGCGATTGAGCAGTCGAACGCCCAGACGTTCTTCGAGGGCCTTCAGCGCATGGCTAAGGGCCGACGCGCTGACGTCCAGCTCGATCCCGGCGCGCCGAAAGTTTCGGTGCTTCGCGATCTCCAGGAAGTACGCGAGGTCCGCCAAGTCCGATCGGCGAAACGGCATCCTCTCTCGGCTCCTTCCTGCGCCAGAGTCCGCGGGACCGCACCGCTGTCGCCCCCCATGCCTACCGGCTCTATGCGTTCTCGACGCGATAGCGGAGCCAGACGGCGCCGCCGTCCAGGGTCTGGCTGCTCAGGAGCTGCATGGCCCGCACCGGCGGCCGACGGTCCGAGTCGGCCGCCTGAGAATCGAACACGCTCGGCGCCCCCGCCGCACCGTCGGCGGTCGGCAAGACGATCAGGCTGATCTCGTCGATCAGGCCCGCGCGCAGGAAGGCGCCGTTGGCCACCCCGCCGCCTTCGAGGAGAAGACGCTCGACGCCGAGTTCCCGATTGAGAACCTCCAGGGCGAGGCCCGGATCGAGCGCGCTCTCCCCGGCGAAGACGTAGGAGACCCCGTCCCCCCGCAGCCCCGCGAGGTGGGCGTCGGGGACTTTCTCCGTCAGCACGACGACGATCGGATCGCCGCCAATGTCCGCGCGCCCCCAGGCGATCTTGCCCCCGGCGTCCAGCACGACGCCGTAGGCATGGGCGTCGCGCCGTGCGAACCAGGGCTCGCGCGGGAGGATGTCGCTCGTACGGTCTGGATAATGCTGCGCCTTGGCGAACTCCTGGCCGGTGACGCGGCCGACCAGCCAAGCCTGGCCGCCGAGCTCGTCGTGAATGCGCTCGAACAGTCCGGTTTCGACCCCCGCAGGCCGCCAGCGGCTCGGGAGGATCCGGCCGTCGATGCTCGATGCCATATGGCAGATGACGTAGGGCTTCAAAGGAACGCTCCGAGAGGTTTGGGCTGCGGCTGCACTCACCGTCCTAAACGGTTGGCAGCCGCCGATGACCATCGCGTGCTCCAAAAGGAAGCCGCCGCGCCGGGGCGCGGCGGCGCCGCGGCCTGACGATCTCGCGGGGAGCGCCGCCTCGTCCGCTCAGTCTAACTGTTCGCCCGCGGGTGCGCCTTGTCGTAGACCGCGGCGAGCCGCGCCGTGTCGACCGCCGTATAGCGCTGCGTCGTCGACAGGCTGGCGTGGCCCAGCAGCTCCTGGATCGTGCGCAGATCGCCGCCGCCGGCGAGGAGATGCGTCGCGAAGCTGTGGCGGAGCGCGTGCGGCGTCGCGGTGTCCGGCAGGCCGAGCAGGCCGCGCAGCTTCTCCATCTGGCGCTGCACGAGGCGCGGGTTGAGCGGGCCGCCGCGCGCCCCGACGAACAGCGGCCCGTCCGACGCCAGCGCATGGGGGCAGGCCGCGAGATAGGTGCCGATCGCCTCGGCCACCACGGGCAGCACCGGGACAAGGCGCTGCTTGCCGCCCTTGCCGCGGATCGTCAGCATTCCGCCGCCGGCCTCGGCCGGCGCTTCGCGCCGCGTCAGGCCCAGCGCCTCCGAAAGCCGCAGCCCGCAGCCGTAGAGCAGCGTCACGATCGCGATGTCGCGCAGGCCCAGCCAGGGCTGCGTCGCGACCTCGGCGATGCTGTCGAGCGACAGCGCCGCCTGCTCGACCGAGAGCGGCTTCGGCACCGAGACCGGCAGCCGCGGCGTGCGCAGCGCGCCGAGCGCCGGGTTGTGCAGGATGCCGCGCCGGTCGAGGAAGCGGAAAAGGTTGCGGAGCACCGACAGCGCCCGCGCCGTCGAGGTCCGCTTCAGGTCGTCCGCGCTGCGGCGGGCGAGATAGGCGCGGAAATCTGCGGCGGCGAGGCTGCCGAGCATCGCCAGATCCGGCGTCTCGCCGCGATATTCCTGAAGGAAGTCGAGGAACGCGGCGAGGTCGCGGCCGTAGGCCGCGACGGTATGCGGCGACGCCCGGCGTTCCGCCGTCAGCCACGTCTGCCATGTCGCGATCGTTCCGGCGAGATCCGGCGACGCCGCGAAGCGGGCCGCCGGCACCGGCGCGGGGCCGCTGCTGACGGCGGCCCTTACGCCGCGAGGTCGAGCCATGCGGCGATGGTGATCCCGAGCGTCCGGGCGAGGAAGGTCAGCAGCTCGGTGCCCTGGCCGGAATTGAACCTGTCTGGCCGGCGGGTGCCGATGCAGAGCAGGCCGACCGGCGCGTGCTCGCTGACCGGGAGCCGGAGCAGCGCCTCGGAGCGGACCAGCCCGGCGCCGCTGCCGAACAGCCGCGGGTCGCCCGCGACGTCGGCGCGCAGCAGCGCGTCGCGGCTGTCGCCGAGCAGCGCGTCGACCGTGCCGCCGGGCAGGAGCTGGATGCCCGGCATCGGCAGCCGCGGCGGCTTCATCCGCGCCGCCTCGACGCCGATCGTCACGACATCGACGTCGAGCATGACCGCGAGATCGGTCGTCACGGTCTGCAGGAGCTGCTCGAAGCTGGTCGCGCCGATGATCGCGAGCACGGCGGCATGGATCCGCGACTGGCTCGCGAGGTTCGACCGGCTGGTCGCGATCAGTGCCCGCTGCTGCCCCTTGAGCCGGGTCACCTCGCCCCGCAGCTTCTGCAGCATGAAGAACTGCATGTCGAGGACGCCGTCGCCGCGCGGCCGGCTCGGCGGCGTCAGCAGGGACAGCAGCTCGGCATTCTCGACCAGGAAGTCCGGATGCGTGCGGAGATATGCCTTGATCTCGGCCGCCGTGGGTTCCGGCCGCGGCGTCGCGCCGTTCGCCGAGGCTGCGGGACGTGCCGGGCGTTCGGTCTGGTCCTTCGGACGATCCAAGAGGTTACCCCGCGTCGATGGGAGACAGGACACGCCGGGGCAGGGCCGGCACGGCGGCGCTATCGATCCTGGACGACATCATGCGGTAGGCAACCTCGAAAACTTACCAACGGCGCGCGGTGCTCTTGGATACGCCGCGCGTAGTCTCTAAGAGTGTAGCTTATGGCCAACACCGGCGCCAGTTTCGCCCGCCCCGACCACGCCGCCCCCGACCATCGCGCCGACGAGCGGCAAACGCCGCAGCCGGACGGAGCGTTCGGCGCCGCGGCGCGGCGCGTCAGCGTTCTGCTGCCGCTGCCGCTTGCCGGCGCCTACGATTACCGCGCGCCGGCCGCCGCCGCGGACCTGCCGCTCGGCAGCTTCGTCGCGGTGCCGCTCAACGGACGCCTCGTGCCGGGCGTCGTCTGGGGCGAGGGCGGCAACGCCGATCTCGACGAGGCGAAGATCAAGGGCGTCGCCGAGGTGCTCGACGTGCCGCCGATGAAGACGGAGCTGCGCGGCTTCATCGACTGGGTCGCCGGCTACACGATGAGCCCGCCCGGCGCGGTGCTGCGCATGGCGATGAGCGTCGCCGACGCGCTCCATCCGGCGCGCCTCCGCCTTGCCGTCGCGCTCTCGCCGGCCGGGCGCGCCGCGCTCGCCGGCGCTGCCGCCGCGGCGGAATCGGGACCGCGGCTGACGTCCGCGCGGCGGCGCGTGCTCGACGCGCTCGGTCTCGATGGTCCGCCCCGTGCGCCGGGCGAGCTGGCCGCCGCGGCCGGATGCAGTCCCGGCGTCGTCCGCGGCCTGCTCGACGCCGGACTGCTGGAGACGGTCGAGGTCGCCGCGCCGCGTCCGGCGGAGCCGGACTGGCGCCTGCCGGGACCGGTGCTCTCGCTCGATCAGGCCGAGGCGGCGCGGCGCCTGTCCGAGCAGGTCGCCGCGCGCCGCTTCGGCGTCACGCTGCTCGACGGCGTCACCGGCTCGGGCAAGACGGAGGTCTATTTCGAGGCGATCGCCGCCGCACTGCGCGAGGGGCGGCAGGCGCTGGTGCTGCTGCCGGAGATCGCGCTCAGCTCGCAGTTCCTCGACCGTTTCGCCGCGCGCTTCGGCGCACGTCCCGCGGAATGGCACTCCGATCTCGGTCATTCCGAGCGCCGGGCGGCGTGGCGTTCCGTCGCCGAGGGCACGGCGCGGGTCGTCGTCGGCGCGCGCTCGGCGCTGTTCCTGCCCTTCGCCGACCTCGGCCTGATCGTCGTCGACGAGGAGCACGACGCCGCGTTCAAGCAGGAGGACGGCGTCGTCTACCACGCCCGCGACATGGCGGTGGTGCGGGCGCGGATGGCCGAGGTGCCGGCCGTGCTGGTCTCGGCGACGCCGGCCCTGGAGACCGTCGTCAATGTCGAGCGCGGGCGCTACGTGCGGCTGGCGCTCCCCGACCGGCACGGCGGTGCGCAGCTCCCGGAGATCCGCACGATCGACCTGCGCCGGCACCCGCCGGAGCGGCAGCGCTTCCTGTCGCCGCCGCTGGTCGAGGCGATGCGCGAGACGCTCGCGGGCGGCGAGCAGACGCTGCTGTTCCTGAACCGGCGCGGCTATGCGCCGCTGACCCTGTGCCGCACCTGCGGCCACCGGCTGCAATGTCCGAACTGCACGGCGTGGCTGGTCGAGCACCGCTTTCTCGGCCGCCTGCAATGCCACCATTGCGGCCATGCCGAGCCGATGCCGCAGGCCTGCCCGACCTGCGGCGAGATCGGCAGCTTCGCGGCGTGCGGGCCGGGCGTCGAGCGGCTGGCCGAGGAGGTCAAGGCGCGCTTCCCGGAGGCGCGGCTCGCGGTGATGGCGAGCGACACGCTGTTCGGTCCGCGCGCCGCGGCTGAGATGGTGCGCGCCGTCCAGGCGCACGAGATCGACATCCTGATCGGCACGCAGATCGTCGCGAAGGGCCACCATTTTCCGCTGCTGACGCTGGTCGGCGTCGTCGACGCCGACCTCGGCCTCACCGGCGGCGACCTCCGCGCCGCGGAGCGGACCTATCAGCTCCTGCATCAGGTGGCCGGCCGCGCCGGCCGCGCGGAACGGCCCGGCCGCGTCATGCTCCAGACCTTCCTGCCGGAGCATCCGGTGATGGCGGCGCTGGTCGACGGCGGCCGGGACGCATTCCTCGCGGCGGAGACGGAGGCGCGCCGCCGCTTCGAGATGCCGCCGTTCGGCCGCCTCGCGGCGCTGATCGTCTCGGCGCTGGAAGCCGATGCCGCCGACTATGTCGCGGCGTCGCTCGGCCGCGCCGCGCCGCGGATGGCCGATCTGGAAGTGCTGGGGCCGGCGCCGGCGCCGCTCGCGCTGCTGCGCTCCCGCCACCGCCGCCGCTTCCTCGTCAAGGCGCGGCGATCGATTCATCTCCAGACGGTGCTGCGCGACTGGATCGGACGGGTCAAGGTGCCCGCGTCGGTGCGCGTGCAGATCGACATCGACCCCTACAGCTTCCTCTGATTTCTGCTTCTTTCGCAGGCAGCTGTTGGCCAAAATGTCGCTCCCCGGCGCGTTGCGCCTCTAGTCGAGTTGTGTTACCTAGCCCGCACGTTCCGGGTGGGTTTCCCCACCCGCCGGGTTTCATTGTCGAAATCCGATCTGAATCATAAGCATCGGGTCCGCGGCGGCCATGGTTGCCGCCTTGGGACATAGGTGAGGGTTCCCGAAAGGTGGCTTCCGCGTCCAGGGGCGTTTCCGGGCTGGCTGATCGCTATGCCGCGGCGCTGTTTGACCTTGCCGACGAACGCAAGGAGCTCGATACCGTCGCCGCCGATCTGCGGCAGCTCCGGGACATGATACAGGGGAGCGCGGACCTGCGGCGTCTGGTGCGCAGCCCGGTCCTGTCGCGGGTCGAGCAGGCGCGGGCGATCGGGGCGATCGCCGAGTCCGCCGGCCTGTCCCAGCTCACGCGCAACTTCCTCGGTCTCATCGCGCAGAACCGGCGCCTCTTTGCGCTGCCGGCGATGATCGACGCCTATCTCGCCCAGCTCGCCGCCCGCCGCGGCGAGGTGACGGCGCAGGTCGTCGCAGCGCAGCCGCTGACGCCGGCGCAGGAGGCCGCGGTCAACGAGCAGTTGCGCAAGGCGGTCGGCAGCAAGGTCGCCGTCGAAATCAAGGTCGATCCGAGCCTTCTGGGCGGGATGATCGTCAAAGTCGGGTCGCGCATGGTCGATGCATCGGTGCGCAGCAAGCTGCAGCGCCTGCAGTTCGCGATGAAAGGGGTCTAGTCGATGGAAATCCGGGCAGCGGAAATCTCCGCCATCCTCAAGCAGCAGATCGCGAATTTCGGCACCGAGGCCGACGTCGCCGAGGTCGGTCAGGTGCTGTCGGTCGGCGACGGCATCGCCCGCATCTACGGCCTCGACAAGGTCCAGGCCGGCGAGATGGTCGAGTTCCCGAACGGCGTCAAGGGCATGGCGCTCAACCTGGAGAGCGACAATGTCGGCGTCGTCGTCTTCGGCGACGACAGCGGCATCCGCGAGGGCGACACCGTCAAGCGCACCGGCGCCATCGTCGACGTGCCGGTCGGCCGCGGCCTGCTGGGCCGCGTCGTCGACGCGCTCGGCAACCCGATCGACGGCAAGGGCCCGCTCACCGACGTGACGCGCACCCGCGTCGAGGTGAAGGCGCCGGGCATCATCCCGCGCAAGTCGGTGCACGAGCCGGTGCAGACCGGCCTCAAGGCGATCGACGCGCTGGTGCCGATCGGCCGCGGCCAGCGCGAGCTGATCATCGGCGACCGCCAGACCGGCAAGACCGCCGTGGCGCTCGACGCCTTCCTCAACCAGAAGCCCGTCAACGCGGCCGGCGACGAGTCGAAGAAGCTCTACTGCATCTACGTCGCGGTCGGCCAGAAGCGCTCGACGGTCGCGCAGATCGTCAAGACGCTGCAGGATTACGGCGCGCTCGAATATTCAATCGTCGTCGCCGCGACCGCGTCCGAGCCGGCGCCGCTGCAATTCCTCGCGCCCTATTCCGGCTGCGCGATGGGCGAGTTCTTCCGCGACAACGGCATGCACGCGGTCATCGTGTACGACGATCTGTCGAAGCAGGCCGTCGCCTACCGCCAGATGTCGCTGCTGCTGCGCCGTCCGCCGGGACGCGAAGCCTATCCGGGCGACGTCTTCTATCTGCACTCCCGGCTTCTGGAGCGAGCGGCGAAGATGAACGACGCCCACGGCGCCGGGTCGCTGACCGCGCTGCCGATCATCGAGACGCAGGCCGGCGACGTCTCGGCCTACATTCCGACCAACGTGATCTCGATCACCGACGGTCAGATCTTCCTCGAGACCGACCTGTTCTATCGCGGCATCCGTCCGGCCATCAACGTCGGCCTGTCGGTCAGCCGCGTCGGCTCGGCGGCGCAGATCAAGGCGATGAAGCAGGTCGCCGGCAAGATCAAGCTGGAGCTGGCGCAGTACCGCGAGATGGCGGCGTTCGCGCAGTTCTCATCGGATCTCGACCCGGCAACGCAGCGCCTGCTCGCCCGCGGCGCGCGCCTCACCGAGCTGCTGAAGCAGCCGCAGTACTCGCCGCTCCCGGTCGAGGAGCAGGTCGTGGCGATCTTCGCCGGCACCCGCGGCTATCTCGACAAGATCGAGGTGAACCAAGTGACGCGGTTCGAGACGGCGCTGCTCGCCGATCTGCGGTCGCGCGCCCCGGAGATCATCGAGGCGATCCGCACCTCGCGCGAGCTGTCGAGCGATACCGAGGCAAAGCTGACCTCGTTCCTCGACAACTTCACCAAGACGTTCGCATAAGCCGGGCGGCGGGACAGGCGACGAGCGATGGCGAGCCTCAAGGATCTTCGCGTCCGCATCCGAAGCGTCAAGTCGACGCAGAAGATCACGGCCGCGATGAAGATGGTCGCGGCCTCGCGCCTGCGCCGGGCGCAGGAGCAGGCCGAGGCCGCGCGGCCTTATGCCGAGCGGATGGAGCGGATGCTCGCCTCGCTCGCCGGGCGCATGGCCGGCTTGCCGGGCGCGCCGCCGCTCCTCGCCGGCACCGGCAAGGACGAAACGCATCTGCTGGTCGTCATCACGTCGGACCGCGGGCTCGCCGGTGGCTTCAACGCCTCGATCCTGCGCGAGGCGCGGCGCCGGATCCGCGAGCTGACGGCCGCGGGCAAGACCGTCAAGATCCTGACGGTCGGCCGCAAGGGGCGCGACAACCTGCGCCGCGAGTACGGCCGGCTCATCATCGAGAGCCTGACGGACATCGGCCGCCGCCGCGTCGCCTTCAGCGAAGCGAAGGACATCGCCGACCGGGTGCTTGCGCTTTACCAGCAGGGCGGCTTCGACGTCTGCACGATCATCTTCAACCGTTTCAAGTCGGCGATCACCCAGATCGTCACCGGCCTGCAGCTCATCCCGTTCGCCCCGCCGGCCGGCGCTGCCGAGGAGGCGCCGGCCGCGGTGGGCGGCGCGATCTACGAGTTCGAGCCGAACGAGGAGGAGATCCTCGAGGCGCTCCTCCCGAACAATCTCGCGGTGCAGATCTTCCGCGCGCTGTTGGAGAGCGCGGCAAGCGAGCAGGGCGCGCGCATGTCCGCAATGGACAGTGCGACCCGCAACGCGGGCGACATGATCGACCGCCTGACGATGAACTACAACCGGACCCGTCAGGCCGTCATCACCAAGGAACTGATCGAGATCATCTCCGGCGCCGAAGCCCTCTAGGTATCGCCGAGCGAACGAAGGACTGAGAGACCATGGCCAGAAACAATGTCGGCACGATCACCCAGGTCATCGGCGCCGTCGTCGACGTGAAGTTCGAGGGCGATCTTCCGAATATCCTGAGCGCGCTGCACGCTCAGAACCAGGGCCGCACCCTGGTGCTCGAGGTCGCGCAGCATCTCGGCGAGAACACCGTCCGCACGATCGCGATGGACACGACGGACGGCCTCGTCCGCGGCGCCGAGGCCGTCGACACCGGCGCCCCGATCTCCGTGCCGGTCGGTCCGGAGACGCTGGGCCGCATCCTCAACGTGATCGGCGAGCCTGTCGACGAGCGCGGCCCGGTCAACGCGACCCGCACCTCGCCGATCCACAGGCCGGCCCCCGAGTTCGTCGACCAGTCGACCGAGGCCGAGATCCTGGTCACCGGCATCAAGGTCGTCGATCTGCTCGCCCCCTATGCCCGCGGCGGCAAGATCGGCCTGTTCGGCGGCGCCGGCGTCGGCAAGACCGTGCTGATCATGGAGCTGATCAACAATGTCGCGAAGGCGCACGGCGGCTACTCGGTGTTCGCCGGCGTCGGCGAGCGCACCCGCGAGGGCAACGATCTCTATCACGAGATGATGGAGTCGGGCGTCATCAAGATCGACGGCCCAGGCTCGAAGGCGGCGCTCGTCTACGGCCAGATGAACGAGCCGCCGGGCGCCCGCGCCCGCGTCGGCCTCACCGGTTTGACGCTGGCCGAGTACTTCCGCGACGAGGAAGGCCAGGACGTGCTGTTCTTCGTCGACAACATCTTCCGCTTCACCCAGGCGGGTTCGGAAGTGTCGGCGCTGCTCGGCCGCATCCCGTCGGCGGTCGGCTACCAGCCGACGCTGGCCACCGACATGGGCGCGCTTCAGGAGCGCATCACGACGACCAAGAAAGGCTCGATCACGTCGGTGCAGGCGATCTACGTGCCCGCCGACGACCTGACCGACCCGGCGCCGGCGACCTCGTTCGCCCATCTCGACGCCACCACCGTGCTGTCGCGCCAGATCGCCGAGTTGGGCATCTACCCGGCGGTCGACCCGCTCGACTCGACTTCGCGCATGCTCGATCCGCGCGTCGTCGGCGACGAGCACTACAGGATCGCCCGCGACGTTCAGCGCGTGCTCCAGACCTACAAGTCGCTGCAGGACATCATCGCGATCCTGGGCATGGACGAGCTGTCCGAAGAGGACAAGCTGACCGTCGCCCGCGCCCGCAAGATCCAGCGCTTCCTGTCGCAGCCCTTCCACGTCGCCGAGGTCTTCACCGGCTCGCCGGGCGTGTTCGTGAAGCTCGAAGACACGATCAAAGGCTTCAAGGGCATCGTCGCCGGCGACTACGACGACATGCCGGAGAGCGCCTTCTACATGGTCGGCACGATCGACGAGGCGATCGCGAAGGCACGCAAGATGGCCGAGGCGGCCTGAGCAACGCGGCAGGCGGACGCGCATCATGGCCGAGAAGGTCCAATTCGAGCTGGTCTCCCCGGAGAGGCTCGTCCTCTCCGAGGCGGTCGACATGGTGGTGGTGCCGGGCGGCGAGGGCTATTTCGGCGTCCTCGCCAACCACGCGCCGCTGATCTCGACCGTCAAGGCGGGCGTCATCGACGTCTATCAGGGCCGCGAGGTGACGCAGCGCATCTTCGTCGCCGGCGGCTTCGCCGAGGTGACGCCGGAGCGCTGTACGGTTCTCGCCGACGAGGCGGTCGCCGTCTCGTCGCTCGACCCGGCGGCGATCGAGGCCAACATGCGCATCCTCGAAGGCACGATCGCCAACCTGCGCGAGCAGATCGGCCGCACCACCGGGACGGACCGCGACCACGCCGAGTTCGAGCTGCGCCACGTGCAGGCGAACCTGGAAGTGGCCGCGGCCAAGCTCGCAGCGGTGCGAGGCGGAGCGGCTGTCGCCGCTGCGCACTAAACCTGCGGTCGTATTTAGAGTAGAGTAGGCGGCGGAGGCGGGCCGGGCAGGCGCGCCTCCGCGTTCGTCTTTATGCCGGCGGCCGAGAGGCCGGCGTATCAATGAGTCTAGGCGGTTCTGCGGCCGTTCACCTGACATGGGACACTGGACGCTCGACGACATACCCTGGGACCGCTTCGACCCCGACAAGGTCGACCCGGACCTGCTCTGTATCGTCAAGGCCGCCAGTCTCGTCGAATATGACGGCGGCTCCTACGCCGGCTATCTATGCCGCGTCTTCCACGACGATCCGGCGTTTCAGGAAACCGCGCGCCGCTGGGGCGCGGAGGAGATCCAGCACGGGCAGGCGCTCGCCCGCTGGGCCGCGCTCGCCGATCCGACCTACGATTTCGACGACGCCTTCCGCCGCTTCAAGGACGGCTTCCGGCACGATTTCAACGCTGCGGCCTCGATCCGCGGCTCGCGCAGCGGCGAGATGGTCGCCCGCTGCATGGTCGAGACCGGCACCAGCTCCTACTACGCCGCGCTCGCCGAAGCGGCCGAGGAGCCGGTGTTGAAGGCGATCTCCAAGAAGATCGCGGCCGACGAGTTGCGTCACTACAAGCTCTTCTACGACACGCTCCGCCGCTGCCTCGACGCCGAGCGGGTCGGCTTTTGGGGGCGGCTGCGCACCGCCGCCGGGCGCGTCGCCGAGTCCGAGGACGACGAGCTGGCCTACGCCTATTACGCCGCAAACGGCCTCGCCGGGCCGTATGACCGCGGCCGCTGCATCGGCGCCTATGCCCGCCGCGCCTACGCGCTGTACCGGCCGCACCATGTCGAGCGCGGCATGGCGATGGTCCTGAAGGTGGTCGGGCTGACGCCGAACGGCCGCCTGCACCGCGTGCTCAGCGGGCTGGCGTGGCGCTTCATGCAATACCGGGTCCGCCGTCTTGCCCAGGCGGCGGCGTAGCGGGCGCCGCCGCCGCACCCGCGACGGATCCGGATCAGTCCCACGGACCGCGGCGCCCGCGGCCGAAGCCCGAATCCGGCACCGAGCCGCTGCCGCCTTCCCGTCCGTACTGCCTTCCTTGACCGATCGCGCGCATCGGCGCTGTCGTGAACGGCGCGGTCCGCTGCGGCTGGAGCAGCATGACCCGCCGGGGACGCAGCAGCAGGACCAGCAGGATGCCGGCGACGAAGCCGCCGACATGCGCCCAGAACGCGACGCCGCCCTTCGCCATCGGCGTCGCGAGGCCGCCGAAAAGCTGCATCGCGAACCACAGCCCGAGCACGATCCAGGCCGGCACGTTGATCAGCCGGACGAAGACGATGATCCAAACCAGCACGCGGACGTTGGCGTACGGGTGCAGGACCAGATAGGCGCCGAGCACTCCGGCGATGGCGCCGCTGGCCCCGATCATCGGGATCTCCGAGGCCGGGTCGCCGGCGATCTGCGCCGCCGCCGCGGCGAGGCCGCACAGCAGGTAGAACAGCAGGTAGCGCCCGTGCCCCAGCGCGTCCTCGATGTTGTTCCCGAAGATCCACAGGAACAGCATGTTGCCGAGGAGGTGCGCCCAGCCGCCATGCAGGAACATATGGGTGATCAGCGTCGCGCCGGGCGGCACGAGCTGAAGCTGCGGCGGCAGTTCGGCGTAGCCGAACAGCACGGCCGGAACGAGGCCGAGGCCCAAGGCGACGGCCTGCTCGCCGCGCGGCCCGAGTCCCGCCTGCCACAGGAACACGGCGACGCAGGCGGCGATGATCGCCCAGGTGATGAACGGCGTCCGCTCGGTCGAATTGTCGTCGTAGAGCGGGATCGTGAACATCGGCCGGTAGCGCCTTCCTTCCGTCCTGCCTGGGATCGGTTATATGGCAGTCGCCCAGGTCTGAACCGTCGTCCTAACCGTCGGGGTGGGGCTTGCCCCTCCCGCTGGTCCGATCCGCATTTCGCTCGTAGACGGGCGGCCCGAGGGCCGCCCCTACGTTAGTCTCGGTTACCGATCGCGCGCTGCGCCCGCTACAAGATCGACAGCACCGCCTCCGGCGGGCGGCCGAGCGCGGCGCGGCTGCCGGCGACGACGATTGGCCGCTCGATCACGATCGGGTTCGCGACCATGCCGTCGATCAGGGCCTCGTCCGACAGGCCGGCGCGGTCGAGGCCGGCCTCCGCCGCTTCCTTCTTGCGCAGGAGCTGCCGCGGCCCGATGCCGAGCTGCGCCAGCAGCCGCTTCAGCTCGTCGCGCGAAGGCGGCGTCTTCAGGTACTCGACGACACGCGGCTCGATGCCGCGTCCGCGCAGCAGCTCCAGCGTCTGCCGCGACTTCCCGCAGCGCGGGTTGTGGTAGATCGTGACGGCTGCCGTGGCGGCGTTCGCGGTCATGGCGTCCTCCGGAGCAAGTGGCGGAACTCGGCGAGCACGTCCGTGTAGAGCTGCCGCTTGAACGAGACGATCAGGCCCGGCAGATCCTCGGGATCGGCCCAGCGCCACGAGTCGAACTCCGGGTGCTCGGTGTCGAGGTCGATATCCTCGTCGCGCCCGGTGAAGCGCATCAGGAACCATTTCTGGCGCTGCCCGCGATAGCGGCCGCCCCAGACCTTGCCGACCAGCTCGCCGGGAAAATCGTAGCGCAGCCAGCCGCGGCTCTCGGCGACGATCGTCGCCTTATCGGTGCCGATCTCCTCCTTCAGCTCGCGGAGCGCCGCGGTGCGCGGCTCCTCGCCGTGATCGATGCCGCCTTGCGGCATCTGCCACGCCTCGAGCTGCGTGTCGATCCGGCGGGCGACGAAGACCCGGTCCATGCCGTCGATCAGCATGATGCCGACCGCCGGGCGGTAGAGTTCGTCGCCGCCTCCGCCGCCGTGATGACGATCGTGCGGCGGGTGGTGCTGGGGGCTGCCTTCGCTCACGAGCGCGGTGTCTCCGGTTGTGCCGCCACGGCGGAAACGGGGGCGAGTACGATGTCCTTCGCGGCGAGACCCTGCGCCCAGGCCGCGACGAGGTCGATCGTCGCCGGCAGCGGCCGGGCGATGCCGACGGCGCTGCCGGTCCGTTTCGCGATGTCCTCCAGCTCGGCGAGCCGCTTCTCGATATCGACCCGCGACTCCCTGAGATCGACGAAGCGGTCGTTCGCCGCACGGACGAGGCCGATCTGCGTGGCGAGCGCCTTGGTCGTGCTCTGGCTAGACGCGCCGTTGTCGAGGAACAGCAGTCCGCGCGCCTTGATCGCCTCCAGCACCGGCCGCACATCGTTCGCCGACGCCAGGAAGCGCGAGCCGCGGAAGCCCGCCAGCCCGACATAGCCGCTGGCGCGGCTCATCACCCATTCGAGCCGCTCGATGTTCTGCTTCGCGTCGACCGCGGTGAGCAGCGTGTTCTGGCCGGGGTCCTGCCGCGGGAAGTCGAACGGCTCCATCGGCAGGTTCAGCAGCACTTCATGGCCGGCGGCGCGCGCCTGATCGACCCAGTCCTGGAGCTTGCGGGCATGCGGCGAGAAGGCGAGGGAGACCGGCGCCGGGAATTGCTGCACCGCGGCCTGGGTCTCGCCGGCCATCAGCCCGAGCCCGGAGACGACGAGGGCGATGCGCGGCCTCGTGTCGCCGCGGTCGAACGGCCGTGCGTAGACCTGCAAGGGACGGCGGCCGTCGCGACCGATGACCGGAAGCACGGCGTCACCGCGCCGCTCGACCAGGCCGGGGTCCGGCGCCGGTGCGAGCACGCCCGCTCCGGCGGCGCTCGCGACGGCCGCTGGAGCGGGCGGCGCTGCCGGGGCAGTGGGCGGCGGAGCAGCAGGTGGCGGGGCTGGAGGTTCCGACACTGCCGGCGTCGCCGCTGCCGGCGTTTGCGCCGCCGGCTCGGGCGGCGGCGGTGGCAGGGCGACCGCGGCCGTCGGCGCTTGCTGCGCCGGCGCAGTGGAGGCCGCCGGGGGAGGAGCGGCCTGCGCGGGCGTGGGTTGTTGAGTCGCCGCCGCCTGCGGCGCGTCGGCGACCGGCGGCGGCAGGGTCAGCTCGATGCGCGCGGTGCCGGCGGCCGGCGTGGACGGCTCGCCGCCGTGGCCGCTATTGCCGCCGGTGAGCCACAGCGCCGCCGCGCCCCCTGCAACGGCGACGGCAGCGAGCGCGGCGGCGGCGAGCACGGCGACCCGGGGCCGCCGCGGCGCCGGGCCGACGACCGTGCCGGAACGAGCGATCACGGCGTGCCGGCGCCGGACCTATTCGACCGAACCACCACGCTCAGTTGCTGGTCACCCGGCTGTTGAAGAGGGCGACGCCGCGGATCATGTCGACCGCCCGCGCGAGCTGGTAATCCTCCGACGTGCCGATCACCGACGGATCGACGGTGCCGGATTCCGGCTGCGGCGTCGGCGTCGCGCCCGGCGGGGCGCCGGGAGGCGGCGCGGCCTTGCTCGCATCCGGCTTGCTCGCGTCCGGCTTGCTCGAATCCGGCGTCACGATCTTGTCGGTGTTCTTGAGCGCCCCGCGGAGGTCGGCCTCGCGCCGCCGGTCGCCGGCCGCGACCCGCTCGATCTTGGCGGGCTCGACGGCGATGTCGGGCTCGATGCCCTTGGCCTGGATCGAGCGGCCGGACGGCGTGTAGTAGCGCGCCGTGGTCAGCCGCATCGCGCCGTGCCCCGGCAGCGGGATGATCGTCTGCACCGAGCCTTTGCCGAAGCTCTTGGTGCCGAGCAGGATCGCCCGGTGGTGGTCCTGCAAGGCGCCGGCGACGATCTCCGAGGCCGACGCCGAGCCGCCGTTGATCAGCACCACGACCGGCAGCCCCTGCGCGATGTCGCCCGGCTTGGCGTTGAAGCGCTGCCCTTCGTCCGCCCGCCGGCCGCGCGTCGAGACGATCTCGCCCTTTTCAAGGAAATCGTCGGACACGGCGACCGCCTGATCGAGCAAGCCGCCGGGGTTGTTGCGCAGGTCGAGCACGACGCCGCGCAGCTTGTTGCCGGCCTGCTGCTTGAGCGACTTCATCGCCGCCTGGAGGCCGGCATCGGTCTGCTCGCTGAAGCTGGAGATGCGGATATAGGCGATGTCGTCGCCTTCGAGCCGCGACTTCACCGACTGGATCTTGACGGTCGCGCGCGACAGCGTCACGTCGAACGGCTCGCGCCCTTCGCGCCGGATCGTCAGCTTGATCTCGCTGTTGACCGGTCCGCGCATCTTCTCGACGGCCTCGGGCAGGGTCATGCCGAGCACCTGGTCCCCGTCGAGATGGGTGATCAGGTCGTTCGGCTTCAGCCCGGCGCGCGCCGCCGGCGTGTCGTCGATCGGCGACACCACCTTGATGAGGCCGTTCTCCATCGAGACCTCGATGCCGAGCCCGCCGAACTCACCGCGCGTCTGCACCTGCATGTCGCGGTAGTTCTTCTGGTTGAGGTAGCTCGAATGCGGGTCGAGCGAACTGAGCATCCCGTTGATCGCGGACTCGACGAGCTGTTCGTCGGTCACGTCCTCGACATAGTCGGCGCGGACCCGCTCGAAGACCTCCGCGAAGAGGTTGAGCTGGCGGTAGGTGTCGGAGTTCGGCTTGGCCGCGGTCTGCTGCGGCAGCGCCGGGCTGCTCAGTGTGAGGAACGCGACGGCGCCTGCCGCAGCGACGAAACCGAAACGCATCATCCTGTGCCTTTATCCTCGCGGGGCGCCAGCCACGGTCCGGGATCGATCGGCTGTCCGTGATGGCGTAATTCTATATAGAGCGCCGGCTTGGACTCGCCGCCGCTTTTCATAATTCCGACGGGCTCCCCCGCTACAAGCCATTGGCCGACGGTACCGTCGATCCGATCGAGGCCTGCAAGCAGCGAATGATAGCCGTCGCCGTGTTCGATGATCAAGATTTGCCCGTATCCGCGGAACGGACCGGCGAACTCTACCCGGCCGTCGAACGGCGCCACGACCTGCGCCCCCGGCCGGGTCTGGATCGTCAGGCCCTTGCTGGACATGCCGACGCCCTCAGCCTCGCCATAGCGCCGCGAAACCCGGCCGGACGCCGGGAACACCATCGCGCCGCGCGCCGCGGCGAAGGAGCGGAGCGATTTCGGCCGGCCGGCATCGATCCGTGCCGGCGGCGCTGATACTGCGGGTGCGGCCACGGAAGCCGGGCGCCGGGCCGCTGCGGTAGGCGGCGCCGGTGCGACGTCCGCCGCCGCAGCGGGCTCCGGATCGGGGCGGGGCGGGCGCACCAACGCACGCGCCAGCATTTCCGCCTCGCGGCGCCGCGCCTCCTCGATCCGCCGCCGCTCCTCCTCGGCGCGTTTGCGGTCCTCCTCCTCGCGGCGCTGGCGTTCGGCCTCCAGCCGCTCGATCAGGTCGCGCAGATCGCCCGCCTGCTGCGACAGCGCGGCGACGCGCTGCGCGTTCGCCTCGGCGCCGCGGGCGGCGCGGGTCTGCAACGCGGCCTTCCGCGCGATCAGGCCGGCGAGCCGGCTCTGCTCCTTCTCCAGCGCGCCGCGCTCGCCGGCCAGCCGGTCGCGATTCTCGGTGATCCTGCCGCGCAGCGCTTCGAGCGCCGCAAGATCCTCCTTGAGGGCGCGGGTCTCCGCGGCGAGGTGCGGCACCGTCGCGGACAGCAGCATCGCGCTGCGCACCGAGTCGATCGGCGCGCCGGGCTCCAGCGCCAGCGCCTCGGGCGGGTGGCGCGCCAGCCGTTCGAGCGCCATCAGGAGCTGCGCCTGCTGTTCCTGATGGCGCTTCAGAGCGTCGACCTTTCCGGTCTCCTCGGCGCGCAACGCCTCCAGCCGGTCCTCCAGATCCGAGATCGCCGCTTCGTGCTCCTGCGCAGCGCGCGCGGCGCTCACGCTCTCGCTGCGCAGCCCGGCCAACTCGGCGTCGAGCGCCTCGGCCTGCTGCGCCAGCTTCTCCCGGTTCTGCTGGCCCTCCTCAAGGGCTTTCTCGACCGCCTTGAGCTTCTGGTCCGGGCTCGGCTCGGCTGCCCGCCCGATGCCGCTCAGCCAAAAGAGACCGGCAGCGGCCGCGGCGAGGCACGTCGCCGCGGCGCGGCCGCCGCTGCCGCGCTTGCCGGCTAGATGATGCGGCTGTTCAGCCGGCCGCACGCTGTCGCCGCTGGACGGCTCCGGAGCCGGCTTCGTGCATCAGCAGACTGTGCCCGGTCATCACCGCGGGCTGCGGGATGTGCAGAATGTCCAGCAGAGTCGGCGCGATGTCGGCGAGCCGGCCGCCGTCGGTCACGCCGGTCACGTCGGCCGGCGGGTTGAACAGCACGATCGGGACCGGGTTCAACGTGTGCGCCGTGTGCGGCTGCCCGGTTTCCGGGTCCTTCATCATCTCGGCGTTGCCGTGATCGGCGGTGATCAGCATCGTCCCGCCGGCCTGCTTTACCGTCTCCATCAGCCGGCCGAGGCAGGAATCGACCGTCTCGACCGCCTTGATCGTGGCGTCGAGGTTGCCGGAATGGCCGACCATGTCGGTGTTGGCGAAGTTGAGCACGACCACGTCGAAGCGCTTCGCCTCGATCGCCTCCACCAGCTTGTCCGTCACCTCCGGCGCCGACATCTCCGGCTGGAGATCGTAGGTCGCGACCTTCGGCGACGGCACGAGGATGCGCTCCTCGCCCGCGAACTCGGTCTCGCGGCCGCCGTTGAAGAAGAACGTGACGTGCGCGTACTTCTCGGTCTCGGCGATGCGGAGCTGTTTCAGCCCGGCCTCCGAGACGACCTCGCCGAACGTCTCGTCGAGCGATTCCGGCAGGAACAGCGTCGTGAGGAACCGGTTGAGGTCGGTCGAGTACTCGGTCAGTCCGGCCGCCGCGGCGAAGCGCGCGATGCGCGGCCGGGCGAAGCCGGCGAAGTCGGGGTCGAGCAGCGCCGACGCGATCTCGCGGATGCGGTCGGCGCGGAAATTGGCGAACAGCACGCCGTCGCCGTCCTGCGCGCCTTGATAGTCGCCGACGACCGTCGGCAGGACGAACTCGTCGGTCTTTCCAGCCTCGTAGCCCTGGCGCACGGCGGCCAAGGGATCGGCGGCGCGCTCGCCTTCGGCAGAGACGATCGCCCGATAGGCCTTTTCGACGCGGTCCCAGCGCTTGTCGCGGTCCATCGCGTAGTACCGGCCGCCGACCGTGACCACCTTGGCGGCAGCGCCGACGTCGGCGATGAATTTTTCGAGATATTCCACCGCGCTCTTCGGCGGGGTGTCGCGGCCGTCGAGGAAGGCGTGGACGACGACCGGCACGTTCGCTGCGGCGATGGTCCGGGCGAGCGCCGCGAGGTGGTCCTGGTGCGAGTGGACGCCGCCCGGCGACAGCAGGCCCATGACATGCGCGGTGCCGCGGGTCTCCGTCACCTTCGAGATGAAGGCGAGGAGCTGCGGGTTGCGGGCCAGCGAGCCGTCCGCTACGGCCGTATCGATCCGCGGCAGGTCCTGCATCACCACCCGCCCGGCGCCGAGGTTCATGTGCCCAACCTCGGAATTGCCCATCTGCCCTTTCGGCAGCCCGACGAACGACTCGCTCGCCTGGAGGAGCGCATGCGGCGCGCTTTCCATCAGCCGGTGCCAGTTCTGCGTCTTCGCCAACAGGATGCCGTTGTCGTGACGGTCCGGCCGGTGACCCCAGCCATCGAGGATGCAGAGGACGACCGGGCGTGGAATCTCGGTCCGTGCAGTGTCTGTCATGGGCCCCGGGTGTCGGTAGTCGTGCGGAGGATATAGTGGAACGTGCCGCGGACAGCCAGCGTTCCGCTCCGCTTTCGAGGGCAATCGCCCGCAAAAGGCGACCTCTCCCTCTCCCGTGAACGGGAGAGGGAACCCGCGCCATGGTCCCGCGAGCACGGCGGGCGCGTCAGGCCGGCCGCTCAGGCCCGGTGATACGGGTGCCCGGCGATGATCTGCTGCGCCCGGTAAAGCTGTTCCAGCAGCATGATCCGGGCGAGCTGGTGCGGCCACGTCATTGCGCCGAAGGCGAGCAGCAGGTCGGCGCGGGCGCGCACCGGCGCGTCGAGGCCGTCCGCGCCGCCGATCAGGAACGTCAGGTTGGGGGTGCCGCCGTCGCGCCATGCGCGGAGCTTGTCGGCGAAGGCGGCGCTGCCGGACGCCGTGCCGCGCTCGTCCAGTGCGACAGCGATGGCGGGAGAGGGCAGGGCTGCGAGCAGCGCCTCGCCCTCGCGCCGTCTCATCTCGGCCGCCGGCAGCTTGCGCCGCTCCTCGATCTCGCGCAGATCGACCGGCCAGGAGAGCCGGGTCAGGTATTCCCGCTGAAGGTCATGGAGCGGCCCCGGCTTGATCCGTCCGACGGCGGCGATGAGGATGCGCACGCGAACCGGCGGCGCGGGCGGCGGGCGCGCCGTCCTCCCCGGTTCAGATCGGGGCGGCGGCCGACGCGTCCACGCCGAACCCGGATGCGGCGACGGCGGCGGCAGGCACGCCGCCGGCTTCCGGCAGCGCCACGCCCCACATCTTCTCCAGGTTGTAGTAGGCGCGGACCTCCGGCCGGAAGAGGTGGACGATCACGTCGCCCGCGTCGAGCAGCACCCAGTCGCCCTGCGGCAGCCCCTCGACCGCGACGCGTCGCCGCGTCCCGGCCTCGATGTCGGCGCGCAGACGCTCGGCGAGCGCCACGACCTGCCGCTGGGAGCGGCCGGTCGCGATCACCATCGCATCGGCGATGCTCGATTTTCCTTGGAGATCGATGACGACGACGTCCTCGGCCTTGCCGTCGTCGAGGCTCCTGCGGACGATGTCCTGGAGCTGCTGATCGGTTTCGGTTGCCGCCTCGGCCCGCGGCATCGGCTGGAGTCTCGGTATGGGCTCACCTCATTGTTTCGACCGGGCCGCGCCCCCGGCGTTCGATGCCGCCGAGGCCGACCGGATGCCCGTTGCCGACCTCGCGTCGAGGCGCGTCGCGAAGAACACCCACGCGGGCGGCTGCATGTCGGCGAGCCATCGCGCGTTCCGCAACGCGACCCGGCGGCGCGCGAAGCGCCGTGCCGCCAAGTCGGACAGGCTCCTTAGAGAATAGGTAGGGCGGGCGAACACCGCAATGGGAACGGCCCGGAAGATCGAGCGCCAGCGCTGCCAGCGCCGGATCTGGGTCAGGTTGTCGGCGCCCATCAGCCAGACGAAGCGGGTGCGCGGGAAGCGCCGACGCAGCGCCTTGATCGTGTCCGCGGTGAAGCGGGTGCGGATGCGCGTCTCGATGTCGGTGACCTTGATCCGCGGGTGCTTGGTCTCGGCGACCGCCCGTTCGAACCGCTCGGCGAAGGGCGCCATGCCCTTGACCGGCTTCAGCGGGTTCTGCGGCGACACCAGCCACCACACCTCGTCGAGGTCGAGCAGCTTCATCGCGAGCAGGCTGATGTGGCGGTGGCCGCCATGCGCCGGGTTGAACGAGCCGCCGAGCAGCCCGACTCGGCGCTCCCGCCGGTCGCCGAGCGAGCGCGGCAGCGCGACGCGCCCCCGCATGCCGCCGCCGTGGCCGCCGCGCTTCCGGTCCCCGCCGCTTCCGTCAGGGGCGGGTCTGTCCGGTGCCGCGGACAACGTATTTGAAGGTTGTGAGCTGTTCGGCGCCGACCGGGCCACGCGCATGGAGCCGGCCGGTCGAGATGCCGATCTCGGCGCCCATGCCGAACTCGCCGCCGTCGGCGAACTGCGTCGAGGCGTTCCACATCACGATCGCGCTGTCGACCTCGGCGAGGAACCGCTCGGCGGTCGCGGCGTCCTCGGTGACGACCGAATCGGTGTGATGCGAGCCGTAGCGGTTGATGTGCTCGATCGCGCCGCCGACGCCATCGACGACGCGGACCGCGAGGATCGCGTCGAGATATTCGGTCGTCCAGTCCGCCTCGCTTGCCGGCAGCACGGAAGGGTCGAGCGCCTGCACCGCCGCGTCGCCGCGCAGCTCGCACCCGGCGGCGCGCAGGTCGGCGAGGATCGGCGGCAGCAGCGTCGCCGCGACCGCGCGGTCGACCAGCAGCGTCTCGGCCGCGCCGCAGACCCCGGTGCGCCGCATCTTGGCGTTGAGCGTCACCGTGCGCGCCTTCTCCGGGTCGGCCGCGCGATCGACATAGACATGGCACAGCCCTTCGAGATGGGCGAAGACCGGCACGCGGCTGTCGCGCTGCACCCGCTCGATCAGCGACCGGCCGCCGCGCGGCACGACCACGTCGATATGCTCCGCCATCCGCAGCATCAGCCCGACCGCCTCGCGGTCGCGCGTCGGCACGAGCTGCACCGCGTCCTGCGGCAGCCCGGCGGCGGCGAGGCCGCGCTTGAGGCAGGCGACGATCGCGCCGGAGGAATGGAAACTCTCCGAGCCGCCGCGCAGGATCGCGGCGTTGCCCGACTTGAGGCAGAGCCCGCCGGCATCCGCCGTCACGTTCGGCCGCGATTCGTAGATGATGCCGACGACGCCGATCGGCACGCGGACCCGCTGGATCAGGAGGCCGTTCGGCCGCGTCCACTCCGCGATGACCGCGCCGACGGGGTCGGGCAGATCGGCGACGGTCTCCAGCCCCGCCGCCATCGCCTCGATGCGCTTCCCGTCGAGCAGCAGCCGGTCGATCATCGCGGGCGAAAGCTGCCGCTCGCGGGCGAAGGCGACGTCGCGCCGGTTGGCCGCCAGCAGCTCGGGCGCGGCGGCGCGGATCGCGGCGGCGGCCTCGCGCAGCGCCCGCGTCTTCGCCTCGGCCGGCGCCAGGGCGAGCGCCACGGCGGCGCGGCGGGCTGCGGCGCCGATCGCCTGCATCTCGTCGGCGAGGGAGGGAAGGGGACGGCGCTCCGCGCCGGAGTCCTGAGTTTCGGACCCCTCACCCCGGCCCTCTCCCACTGATGGAGAGGGAGAAAGACGATCGTCCATGGCGTCGTTCATCCCGTCAGCACGAGATCGTCGCGGTGGATGATCTCGTTTCGGCCACGGTATCCGAGGAGTCCCTCGATTTCACCGCTTTTGTGCCCGGCGAGCCGCCGCGAATCCTCGCCGGCATAGGCGATGAGGCCGCGCGCCAGCTCGACGCCGCGCCGGTCGCGCACCACCACGGCGTCGCCGCGCTCGAACTCGCCCTCGATGGCGACCACGCCGGCCGGCAGCAGGCTCTTGCCCTGACGCAGCGCGGCGGCGGCGCCGTCGTCGACGATCAGCGCGCCCATCGGGTTGAGCGTGCCGGCGATCCAGCTCTTGCGCGCCGTCAGCGGCTCGGCGGAGGCGAGGAACCAGGTCGTCGGCGCGCCCTCCTCGATCCGCGACAGCGGGTGCATCGGCTTGCCCTTGGCGATCACCATGCGGCAGCCGGCCGAAGTCGCGATGCGCGCCGCCGCGAGCTTCGTCACCATGCCGCCGGAGCTGTAGCCCGGCGGGGCCTCGCCGGCCATCGCCTCGATCGCCGGGGTCAGCTCGCCGACCACTGGGACGAGCCGCGCCTCCGCGTCGCGCCGTGGGTCGGCGGTGTAGAGCCCGTCGATGTCGGAGAGCAGCACCAGCGCGTCGGCGCTGACCATCTGGGCGACGCGGGCGGCCAGCCGGTCGTTGTCGCCGAAGCGGATCTCGGCGGTGGCGACGGTGTCGTTCTCGTTGATCACCGGCACCGCGCCGAGGGCCAGGAGCTGGTGCA
>DASWRT010000102.1:0-3776 GCA_036403035.1 Allostellaceae bacterium
TGAAGGACGCCGGCTTCTCGGCGCCGAGCCGCCAGCGCGTTCCGTTGATCATCCCGATCTCCAGGTCGGGCACGGGTTGGCGCGGCCGCAGGTCACTCATCGCACGTCTCCAGTCCGGTCGGCCGCGCGGCTTCCCTCGGCGCGGCGGCGATACTGGGGACAACGCCCGGCGCGGGATGCCCTCCCGCACAGCCGGCGGAAAGAGCGGCCGGGCCCCTGATGCAAATTGCGATCGAATTTGGAGCGGGGAAGTCCGGCATCATGCCGGGGCGGGGGACCCCGCGTGACCCGTCTCTCCGAACCCAAGCGCAATCCGCACCAGGAGCGCCAATCAGAACTGGTCGGCACGTTGAAACCATCAGGAGCGTAAAAAGAAAAAGACCGGCTTGAAGCCGGCCAAGATCGCATGATTTTATTGTGCGCTGCACAACGGATGCCTAGCGGCATCGTTTGCGGCGTTTCCTCCCTAAACTCGGGCCGCTTTTAGCGGCCCGTTCTTTTTGTCGCGACGGACCGCCGCACTGCTTGTACCACAAGGAACGGCGAATACCAATCGTTCCGATCGCGGAAATCAAGAGATTCACGTCACTCCGCGGCCTTCGCCTCCTCCGGCTCGGGAACCTTCTCGCGCATCGTGACGAACTCCTCGGCGGCCGAGGGATGGATGCCGACCGTCTGATCGAACTGCTTCTTGGTCGCGCCGCATTTCAGCGCAATCGCAAGGCCCTGGATGATCTCGGGCGCATCCGGCCCGACCATGTGGCAGCCGAGCACGCGGTCGGTGGCGCGGTCGACGACCACCTTCATCATCGTCCTTTCGTCGCGGCCCGACAGCGTGTTCTTCATCGGCCTGAAGCGGGCGCGGTAGACGTCCACCGCGCCGCCGTGGAGGCGCCGCGCATCGGACTCGCTCAGACCGACCGTGCCGATCGGCGGCTGGCTGAACACCGCCGACGGCACGCCGTCCCGGTCCATGCTGATCGGGTTGTCGTTGAACAGCGTCTCGACGAGCGCCCTGCCCTCGGTGATCGCCACCGGGGTCAGGTTGATGCGGTTCGTCACGTCGCCGATGGCGTAGATGCCCGGCACCGCGGTGCGCGACCACTCGTCGACGGGGACTGCGCCCGCGCCGTCGCAGGCGATGCCGACCGCGTCGAGGCCGAGGCCGCGCGTGTTCGGCCGCCGGCCGGTCGCAAACATCACCCGGTCGACGCCGCGCCGTGCGCCGTCGCCGAACACGACCTCCAGATCGTCGCCGAAGCCGTCGATGCGGTTCACCAGCGTATTGCGATGGATACGGATGCCGCGCGCCTCCATCTCGATCATCAACGCGGTGCGGATGTCGTCGTCGAAGCCGGCGAGGACCTTGTCCCGGCGGATGACGAGGTCGACCTCGGCGCCGAGGCTGTTGAAGATGCCGGCGAACTCGCAGGCGATGTAGCCGCCGCCGACGATCACGATGCGCTCCGGCAGCGCCGGCAGGTCGAGCGCCTCGTTCGAGGTGATCGCGTGCTTGATGCCGGGAATGTCCGGCACGATCGGGTGACCGCCGGTCGAGATCAGGATGTGCTTCGCGGTGTAGCGCTCGCCGCCGACCTCGACCGTGTGCGGGGCGACGATCCGGCCGCGCTCCTCGAACAGGGCGACGCGGGAGTCGGCGAGCAGCTTGCGGTAGATCCCTTCGAGCCGGTCCAGCTCGCGGTCCTTGGCGGCGATCAGCTTCGCCCAGTCGAAGCTCGTCTCGCCGACCGTCCAGCCGAAGCCGGCCGCGTCCGCGAAGGCGTCGGCGAACTGCGCGCCGTAGACGAGCAGCTTCTTCGGCACGCAGCCGCGGATGACGCAGGTCCCGCCGACCCGGCTCTCCTCGCAGATCGCGACGCGCGCGCCGTAGCTCCCGGCCCGCCGCGACGCGGCGACGCCGCCCGACCCGGCGCCGATCGTGAAGAGGTCGAAATCATAGTGCTGCTGCGTCATGCGTCACCGCTGCTTGCCATCCGGTTCGAAATACGTCAGCGCGGAGATGGGGCGGCGGCGCGGGGCTTTCAACGCAAGCGGTGGGCCGGCCGGACGGTTCAGCGGCATGCCGTGCATGCACGGGCGGCACGGTCCGCGGCAACCCCGCCGCGCCGCGCTGCGGCGCGGCGGGGTCACAGCTTCATCGGCAGGATCACCATCGGCATGTTGCGGAGATGGAGGCGGCGCAGCAGGGTGAGCGCCGCCTCGCTGTGCAACTGTCGGATGTACCAGTTCTCCCGCTCGAAGATCAGCTTGCTGGTGAAGAAGATGCTGCCGGGAAATAGCTTGTTCACCTCTTCGGCCAGCTCCGTCAGCTCGTGGATCGGGTCGGTGCCGAAGGAGAGATACGACGTCGCCGCAAGGCCGTTGTTGTGGCAGAAATCGACGAAATAGGTCAGGGCGGCCGATGCCTGCCGCCTCAGATCGTCGATCTGCTCCGCCCCGTGATAGCTCTGCGCGTCGACCGTGCGGACGTTCATGAACACGAAGTTCGAGAAATGTCCGGGGAACTCCTTCCGCACCCATTGCAGCGCATGGATGCCGCCGCTCCGGCTCGAGCCGACCACGAAGACCGCCGTCGGCTTCGCCGGATCGAGCGCCGGGGGCGCCGGGACGGCGCGGTACTGATGCCAGGACAGCGCCTCGTCGGCCGCGCGGATCTTGCGCCGCACCGCAACGTAGTGGCCCTGGTTGATCAGGCACAGGCCGATGACGATGCCGGTGATCATGACCGTCATCCAGCCGCCCTCGGCGAACTTCTCCACGAGCGTCACGAGCAGGATGCTGCCGGTCACCGCCAGCCCGAGGCCGGAAAGCGCGAGGCGGTAATGCCATCTCCGGTCGGTGCGGCGGACGCTCCACCAGTACCGGCAGAGCCCGAGCAGCGACAGCGAAAAGGTCAGGAACACGTTGATGCTGTAGAGGACGACGAGCAGCGACACCGCCCCCCAGGTCAGGAGGAGGATGCCCAAGGCCGCCAACCCGAAGAGCAGGATGCCGTTCTGGGTGACGAGGCGGGCCGAGAGATACCGGTAATGGTGCGGGACCCAGGAATCCGCCGCCATGTTGGCGAGCACCGCCGGGCCGCCGAGGAAGCCGGTGTTCGCAGCCACCAGCAGCAGGCCGCCTTCGAGCGCCAGCACCAGCAGGAGCGCCCCCTGGTTCACCGCGGGGCTGCCCCAGCCGAGGCTCTGAATCACGGCCTGGAACGTCACCGCGTTGAGCGTGGCGCCGGGCACCGGCGCGACGTTCCAGAGCAGGTACAGCAGGATGACGCCGCCGGCGGTGAAGCTCAGCGACAGCGCCATGTAGAACATCGTCCATTTGCCGGTGGCGACGCGCGGCTCGGCGAGGGACTGGACGTTGTTCGAGACGGCTTCGATCCCGGTGTAGGTGCCGCCGCCGAGCGAGTAGGCGCGGAGGAACAGCGAGGCGACGAACACCCACCCCATCTCGCTGCCCATCTCGCTGGTCTGCCGCAGCGTGTCCGGCAGCAGCGCGGGAACCCGGTCGGCGTGCGCGGCGACGCCGTAGAGGATCAGGAGCGTATGGGTGACGAAGAAGCCGAGAAAGATCGGCAGCAGGATCTTGATCGACTCCGTCATGCCGCGCAGGTTCAGCATCAGCAGGACGACGACCAGCAGCAGCTCCGCCGGGAGCTTGAAAGACTGGGCGACGAGCGGCAGGAAGCTGAACAGGGCGTCGACGCCGCTGGCGACGGAGATCGCGATCGTCAGCATGTAATCGACGATCAGCGCCGC
>DASWRT010000103.1:0-2062 GCA_036403035.1 Allostellaceae bacterium
GCATGATAGGGGCATCCCGGCTCCCGCGCGAAAGCCTGGCCGGGATGCCGTTCTGCCATTTTCAAAATCCCTCAAGCACCAGCTTGCCGCGCGTCCGGCCGGTTTCGATCGCGGCGTGCGCGCGGCGCAGCGTGGCGGCGTCGATCCGGCCGAGCGTCTCGGCGTGCGTCGTCCGGAGTACACCGCCGTCGACGAGCCGCGCGACCTCGGCCAGCAGCTCGTGCTGCCGGATCATGTCGGCGGTGCGGAAGACCGGCCGCGTGAACATGAACTCCCAATGCACCGAGACGCTCTTGCGCTTGACGAGCCGGATGTCGGGCGACTCCGGCGGGTCGTCGATCAGGCCGACCTTGCCTTGCGGCGCGACGATCTCGGCGATCGCCGGGAAGTGGCTGCCGCCCGCGGTCGTCGTCGCGAACACGTAGTCGACGCCGCCGTCGAGGCCGAGCGACCGGACCTGTTCGGGAAGCGGCTTCGCATGGTCGACCGCATGGTGCGCGCCCAACTCCTTGACCCACTCCGTCGTCTCCGGCCGCGACGCCGTCGCGATCACCGTGAGGCCGGTCAGTTGCCGGGCGAGCTGCACGGCCATCGAGCCGACGCCGCCGGCGCCGCCGACGATGAGCAGCGACCTGCCCTTCTCCGCATCGGCGGCGCCCTGGCGGATGCCGAAACGGTCGAACAGCATCTCCCATGCGGTGATCGAGGTGAGCGGCAGCGCCGCCGCCTCGGCGAAACCGAGCGACCGCGGCTTCGGTCCGACGATGCGCTCGTCGACGAGATGGAACTCCGCGTCGGTGCCCGGCCGGTCGATCGAGCCGGCATAGAACACCTCGTCGCCCGGCTTGAACAAAGTCGCCTCCGGCCCGACCGCCTCGACAACGCCGGCCGCGTCCCAGCCGAGGATCTTCGCTTCGCCGTCCGGCGGGGCGACGGCGGCGCGCACCTTGACGTCGACCGGGTTCACCGACACCGCCTTGACGGCGACCAGGAGGTCGCGCCCGGCGGGCCGGGGCTTCGGCAGGTCGAGATCGAGGAGCGACTCCCGATCCGAGATCGGCAACGGCTTGCGGTATCCGACGGCCTTCATGAGGGCAGGTCTCCTGCTTTGCGAGTCAGCCCGCTCCGTTCGGAGAACGGCGCGGCTTCTATGGCGGAGAAGATGCGGCGCGGGACGCCGCATGACGGCGGCGCTCCTTACCGGCTCCCGATGTTAGCGCTAACATCGCTGAAAATCTGTCCGCGTCCGCGTGCGCCGGCAATGGACGGGCGGCTCAGCTCCGCCGCAAATCCCGTCCGGTGAGCCGCAGGTTTCCGTCCTCGGTGAGGTCGCGGGCGATGATCTTCGCCTGGGCGGCGCGCTCGAACTCTGTGCAGTGCAGGTGGAAATATTCGATGCATTGCTCCGGCGTCGGCCGGAAGCCGGCGAGATCGTGGAAGACTCGGCGGGCGATGCGGACGATGCCGTGATACTCGCCGACCTCGACATCGAACTCGACCTCTTCGGTCTCCTCCTGCCAGCGCGGCTCGCCGGGAAACGCAAAGAGCGGCATTACCTGTCGACTCGGGGTAACAATGTAAAGCGCCGCTCGACCGGTGCCGGCGGCGGCGCTTTCATGAACAGGCTGTTACGGAGCGCGAACCGTCCGCGCGACAAGCGCGCGGGAACGCGCCTGCGTCAGCTGTTCTTGCGGACAATGGCGAGCAGATGCTCCGGAACCGGCTCGTCCTCGACGGCACCGTACAGCGCCTGGAACAACGGACCGCCGTCCGACTCGCCATCAAGGAAACGCTCGATCTGCATCGAAACCGGGAGAGCGGCCTCAATCTCGAACTCGAGGGTCTCGACGGCACGGAGAGCAGCGGACTGGTGCATAGGCTTAGACTTTCCCATTCGATGTCTTCCAGGCGCCGTTCGTTGACCGTCTCGGGTGGGCCATCACGGCGTCTCTTATACCTTACGAACAGTTACAATTCGACACAGTTCCGAGGTTGCAGACACGATTTGAAAAAATTTTAGGCAATTTATATGGGCAGAAAAGCTGGGCTCGCCGCCTCGTGT
>DASWRT010000104.1:0-14296 GCA_036403035.1 Allostellaceae bacterium
ACGATCAAGCGGCTGCTGGGCGCCACGCCGGGCATGGGCAAGGCGCTCGGCCTCGACGAGAAGTGGGCGTACAACGCGGTCAAGGCGGTCGGCAACTACGGCGAGATCTTCGACCGCAACGTCGGCAAGGATTCGCCATTGAAGCTGGAGCGCGGGCTCAACGACCTTTGGACCCGCGGCGGCCTCATGTACGCCATGCCCGTCCGCTGAAGACAGACGGGCGACGCGACGCGCGCCCGACAAGGCGAGGCGGGCGGCTCTTCCGGGCCGCCCGCCTTTTCTTTGCCGGCCCGTGGCCGGCGGCGGAGCGGCCGGGCACGGCATCGCAGGCGACCGACGCCCCCTCCATCTCCGCGCTCCCGCGTATCGCAAGATCGGCTATGCTCCGGCGGCTCTAATGGTGTCGTTCGGGTTGATCGTCGTGTTCCCGGTGCCGCTGCTCCGCCTCCATGTCCGGCAGACGTCGAAATGGCCGACGGCCGGCGGCCTCCATGACGGATGATGCGTTGTACCGCCGCCGTCTGATCCACCATTTGGCCGGCCCGATCCGCATCGCGGCCGCGCTCGGCGGCTTCGCCCTCATCGCCTTCGTCCTGCTCGAAGCGCCGTGGGACGGCAGCCCGGCGCCGCCATGGATCGTCCGGTTCGAGGCGATCTGGTGCATCGCCGTGCCGTATTGGCAGTACCTCGAATACCGGCTCTTCCTCGACGCGGACGCATTGCCGGCCGAGCGGGCGCATTTCGAGCACCTGCAGCGCCTCTCGGCGCGGGTGTGGCTCGGCACCGCGATCGGCCTCGGCGTCCTCATCCTGCGCGGCGCGATGGGCTGCGCCGCGATGCATCCATAGCGTAATACCGTCGGCCTCGGTCGTTGACTGATGCCGAGCGGGTTTTGCTCAAACGCCGCACGGGCTTAACCAACGGCCGATGAGTCAAGCTCAACGGCCGTTGGTATAACCCGCTGCTTCAGCGCAGGCGGTTGAGCCGTTCGAAGCCCGCCGCGAGGTCGTCGATCAGGTCGGCGGGGTCCTCCAGCCCGATATGCAGGCGCAGGCACGGCCCTTCCGGCTCCCAGCGGGTCGCCGTCCGGATCCGCTCGGGATGGGTCGGCAGGATCAGGCTCTCGTAGCCGCCCCAGCTCGCGCCCATGCCGAAGAGGGCAAGGCCGTCGAGCATCGCGTCGACGGCCGCCTTCGGCGCCGGCTTGAGCACCACGCCGAACAGGCCGCTCGCGCCGAGGAAATCCCGCTTCCAGAGCGCGTGGCCGGGATCGTCCGGCAGCGCCGGATAGAGCACGCGCGCCACCTCCGGCCGCTGCGTCAGCCACTCGGCGACGGCAAGCGCATTGCGCTGATGCCGGTCGAGGCGGACGCCCAGCGTGCGGAAGCCTCGGAGCGCAAGATACACGTCGTCGGGACCGGCGGTGAGGCCGAGGCCGGCGGCCATGGTGCGGACCGGGAGGAACATCTCCTCGGTCGTGACGATCATTCCGAGCATCACGTCGGAATGGCCGACGATGTACTTCGTCGCGGCGTGGATCGACACGTCGACGCCGCGCGCGAAGGACGGAAAGAAGTACGGAGAGGCCCAGGTGTTGTCGAACAGCACCTTGGCGCCGCGAGCGTGCGCCGCCGCGGCGATCGCCGGCACGTCCTGCACCTCGAAGGTCAGCGAGCCCGGCGACTCGGTATAGACGACCTTGGTGTTCGGCCGGATGAGATCGGCGATCCCGCCGCCGATCAGCGGATCGTAATAGGTCGTTTCGACGCCGGAGCGCGGCAACACCGCGTCGCAGAAGGCACGTGCCGGGCCATAGACCGAATCGGGCACCAGCACGTGGTCGCCGGAGCGCACGCAGGCCTGCAAGGCGGCGCAGACCGCCGCCAAGCCGGACGGCGCGAGCATTGCCCGGTAGCCGCCTTCGAGCGCGGCAACCGCCTCCTCCAGCGCGAACGTCGTCGGCGTCCCGTTGCGGCCGTAGACGGTGCTGTCGAACCGCTTGAAGCGTGTCGCTTCCCAGGCGGCAACGGTCGGGAAGGTGATCGTGGAGGCGTGATAGACCGGCGGATTGACCGCGCCATGCTGCGCCGCCGGATCGCGGCCGAGATGTGCGAGCAGCGTGTCGCGGCGAAGATCCTTGCCTTTGTCCTTCAACGGCTGGTCCTCCATCGGTCAGCGAAAGGTACGGAAGCGCGCGTCGCCGTCGCGCTCGATCTGCGTCACGAGATCGACTTCCCAGCGGAGATAATCCTGCATCGCCGCCTCGACGCCGTCGCGCCGGTCGTAGGGGCGATACCAGACGTCGTCCGGGGTGTCGGTAAGGTTCTCCTCTCCCCCCGCGAGCGGCAGGCCGGCGGCCCGCCACGCCTCGGTGCCGCCGGCCAGCACGTGCACCGGCCGGGTCGGCGCCGCCGCGGCAAGGTCCGCGGCGGCGACGCGGGCCAGCACGCCGTCGGGCGAGGTCAGGACGAGGGCGCCGGAGCCCGGCAGGCGCGCCACGCTGTCGGCGAAGCGCGACCGCACCGCGAACCAGGCGCCGGGAATATGGGCTTCGCGATAGTCGAGGCTGCTCGCGAGGTCGACGACGACCGCCACACCCTCCTTCATCATTTCGTCGAGCGTGGCCGGCGCGACCGCCGCGACCCCGCGCGGCGGCAGGCCGAAGACCGGCGTCCGCTCCGCGCCGACCTCCAGCGGCTCGCCGAGCAGGGCGTCGGCAAGGACATAGACGTCGTCCCATCCCATCTGCACGAGCCAGGAGGCGGTCATCGTCGCGCGCACCCCGTCGCCGCCGTCGGCGAGCACCAGACGCGCATTCCGCGTCCCGACATAGGAGTCGGTAGCCTGCACGAGTTGGCCGCCCGGCGCCGAACGCGCGCCCGGCAGATGGCCGGCGGCGTATTCCCCGGGGCTGCGCACATCGAGCAGATAGAGCGAGCGGGTCTCGCGCTCGGCCTCGAAGCGGTGCAGCGCGGCATGATCGATGCGGCGGACGCCGAAGCGCTCCGCGACCCGCGCGGCGGCCTGCTTCGCCCGCGCGAGACCCTCGGGAGAAGGGTCCGGCGCATGGCGCCGCTTCCCGTGCTCCAGCGCGAAGCCGGCGAGATGCCAGCCCATCGTGCCGTTCTTCAGCGCGGCGACGCGGTTCGGCAGGCCGGCATCGATCAGCGACTGCGCGCCGATGATGCTGCGCGTCCGCCCGGCGCAGTTAACGACCACCAGGGTATCCGGCGATTTCACGAGGTCGTGCACGCGGTACACCAGCTCGGCGCCCGGACAGTCGATCCCGCCGGGGATGCTCATGACCCGGTACTCGGACATCGGCCGGCTGTCGAGGATCAGCACGTCCTCTCCGGCGTCGAGCTTCGCCTTCAGCTCGGCGGCGTCGAGCCGAGGCGTGTCGCAGCGGTGCTCGACGAACTCGCCGAACGCCTTGCTCGGCACGTAGACTCCGCTGAACAGCTCGTGGCCGGCGGCACGCCATCCGGCGACGCCGCCTTTCAGCACGGCGACGTTGCCGTATCCGAAATCGAGCAGCCGGCCGGCGGCCTTCTGCGCGAGCCCGCCGTCCGCGCTGCCGTGCTCGTCGCAGACCACGATCCGCGTGCCGCGCCGCGGCACCAGCGCGGCGAGCCGGATCTCCAGGCGGCTCAGCGGCAGGGAGGCGGCGAGCAGCAGATGGCCTTGCGCGAAGAGTCCTTCCTCGCGGACGTCGAGGACCGCCAGTTCTGCGCCGTCGCCCAGCATCGCCTTCAGCTCGCCCGGCGGCACTTCCGGCGCGGAGATGCCGGGGTTGGCCGGAAAGATCGTGTAGGGGCCGCCGGAGGCCGAGGCGAAATTGATCCGCTCCGGCAGGCGCTCCAGGCTGAGCCCGTACATGTGGAGGTGGAGCGACGGCTCGGCGCCGATCACCTCGATCGTATGGAAGTCGTCGGGCCTGAAGGCGACCGCGTTGCCCTTCACGACGGTCAGCTCGCCGGTGCGCCGCAGCGTCCCCTGCCCCGGCGTCGAGCGGTTGTCGGTGCGCTCGTAGAAGACGTTGTGTTCCCGCCCGTAGACGCCGGCGATCACCGCCCAGGTCGTGTGGTTGTGCGGCGGCTGCGCCTTGCCCGGCATGCCCGCGGAGGCATAGAGCGCGAAGCGGTGGTCGGGGTCTTCGGCAAGGCGGTAGAGGCGGGCCTGCCTGCCGTCCGGCACGGCGAACTGCTCGGGCGGAAACAGCTCGGTCCGGCCGGCGAGGTCGATCACGAGGCCCTTGATGTCGTCGAGCGCGGCGCCGGTGATCCCTTTTCCGTGCTCGACCGCGCGGATCCGCGCGATCGTCTCGGCCACCGCCGCGTGGCGCCGCTCCATCACCGAGAGCATGGCTTTCCCTCCTCCGCCTCGATTCGCCAACGCCGTCCGTTCCGGCCGACGGCCGGGAACAAGCTACGCCACCGCCAGCGTACTACGCCAGGGTGCAGCCGACCGGCGACCCGGTGCAAGCTCGATGGGGTTTCGGACGCGAGGCCGCGGTCGATGCCGCATTCAATACAGCCCGGCCGCCGTCACGACGGCATGGCGTCGTCCTCCTCCTCCGAGACGGCGAGGGTGGTGGCCTTGTCGTCGTAATCGTTGCCGAGGCTGACCAGCGTCGCCCGTTGGTCCGGGTCGCCGGTCGCGTTCGCCATCCGGAAACACTGCTGCGCCTTCGTCCGGAAGTAGTCGACGTCCACCACGACGAAATCCTGATCGGTCTGCGGCGGCGAGGGCATGCCGATATTGCGCATCGCGGACCTCCTTCTTTTCCACCAACAGCCGTACGTCGGCGCCGGTCCGAATCTCGCGACCTGTTCGATGTGGGCGGAAGCCGATGAACCGGACGTTCACTCGGTACGTTCTCGCCGCATGCGTGATACCGCGCAGCAGCACCCCGTCGCCGCAATCGGGCCGAACGGCCGGCGCGAGCGTTCTAATCGTTTGTGAGTATGAAGAAGCGAACCGAACCCGGCTTTCTCGACAAGGCAGCGGCGGCGATCCGCCGGTCCGCGCGCCTGCTGACCCGCGGATGGCAGCCGTCGGGGAACGGCGGCGACGACGGCGCGGACAGGCTGGAGCCGACGATCTACCGGTTCGTGCTGCGGCACAGCCTCCGGGATCAGGTGTTCCTGGTCATCCTGACGCTGGTGTCGTTCCCGTTCCTCTACTACTCGCTCGACCTGCCGAAGACGATCGTGAACCGCGCGATCGGCGGCAAGCACTTCCCGCAGAAGCTGCTGTGGTGGGAGTTCGATCAGATCCCGTACCTTGCGATCATGTGCGGGGTCTTCCTCGCGATGGTCGTGATCAACGGCTGGTTCAAGTACTACATCAACGTCAAGAAGGGGCAGACGGGCGAGCGGATGCTGCGGCGCCTCCGCTACGAGCTGTACTGGCGGATCCTGCGATTTCCGGCGCAGCACTTCAGCCGGACCTCGACCGGCGAGCTGATCGCGATGGTGACGGCCGAACTGGAGCCGGTCGGCGGCTTCATCGGCGACGCCTTCGCGCTGCCGGTGTTCCAGGGCGGCACGCTGCTGACGATCCTGGTCTTCATGTTCGTGCAGGACCCGGTGCTCGGCGGCGCCGCGGTCGCGCTCTACCCGATCCAGGGCTACGTCATCCCGAAGCTGCAACGGAAGGTCCGGGCGCTCGGCCGCGAGCGCGTGCGCAAGATGCGCAAGCTCTCCGATCGGATCGGCGAGTCGATCGCCGCGCGCGTCGACATCCACGTCAACGACCACGCGCCCTACCAGCTCGCCGACGTTTCGGCGCGACTGGGCACGATCTACGACATCCGCTTCGAGATCTACAACCGCAAGTTCTTCGTCAAGTTCCTCAACAACTTCATCGGCCAGCTCACGCCGTTCTTCTTCTACGCGATCGGCGGGTATCTGGTGATCGCGGGCAACCTGTCGTTCGGCGCGCTCGTCGCCGTGCTCGCCGCCTACAAGGACCTGTCGTCGCCCTGGAAGGAACTGCTCGACTTCTACCAGCAGCAGCAGGACGTCGCGATCAAGTACGAGCAGGTCGTCGAGCAGTTCCAGGTACCGGCGATGCTCGACCCCAAGATGCAGCTCGACGAACCGGAGCGGATCGAGCCGCTCTCCGGCGAGATCGTCGCGGCGAACGTGACGCTGGCCGATATCGACGGCGCGCCTCTCGTGCAGGGCGTGAGCTTCTCGGCGCCGCTAGGCGAGCACCTCGCGCTCGTCGGCCCGAGCAACAGCGGCAAGGACGAGCTGGCGACGATGCTGGCGCGCGTCGTCGTGCCGACGGCCGGGCGGATCACGATCGGCGGACAGGACATCAACACGCTGCCGGTCGCCGTCACCGGGCGGCGGATCGGCTATGTCGGACCCGTCACCACGCTGTTCGCGGAGAGCGTACGGGACAATCTGCTGATCGGACTGCGCCACCGTCCGTTGAGCGATTCCGTCGCCGACCGCGGCGACGCAAGCGACGCGGAGCGCCGGGCGCGCAAGCACGCGCTCGTCGAGGCGCACGAGGCCGGAAATATCGATTACGACATCGCGGCCGATTGGATCGACTACGCGCAGGCGGGCGTCGAGGACGAGGCCGGGCTGCGGCAACGCATCCGGGAGGTGCTGACGCTCGTCGAGCTTGAGGCCGATGTGCACGCGATGGGGCTGCGCGGCCGGCTCGACCCGGCGCGGCAGCCGGACGCGGCGGAGCGGCTTATCGAGGCGCGGCGCGAGCTGGACGCGCGCCTCGCCGGCTCCGACCTTGCGCGCTGCGTCGAGCGGTTCGACCCGCAGCGGTACAACCGGCACGCGACCATCGCGGAGAACCTGCTCTTCGGCACGCCCGTCGGCCGCACGTTCGCCGACGAGCATCTGCCCAGGCAGTCCTATGTGCGGCGGGTGCTCGACGAGACCGGGCTGGCAGGCGACCTGCTGCGCGTCGGCAGCGAGATCGCCGGGACGATGGTCGAGCTGTTCGGCGACCTGCGCGCGGACCACGAGTTCTTCGAACAGTTCAGCTTCGTCAGCGCCGAGGACCTCCCCGCCGTCGAGGCGATCCTCGGCAGGCTGGAGAAAAGCGAAGGCCCGGCGTCGCTGCCCAAGGACGACCGCGAGATGCTGCTGTCGCTCGCCTTCAAGATCGTCGTCGCGCGGCACCGCCTCGACCTGATCGACGACGCGTTGCAGGAAAGGATCGTCGAGGTGCGGCACCGCTTCGCCGAGGGGCTGCCGGAGGACCTGCGCGACGCGATCGAGTTCTTCGATCCCGACGAATACAACAGCTCGGCGACGCTGGAGGAAAACGTCCTGTTCGGCAAGGTCGCCGCCACCGAGAGCGCGGACCGGGAGCACCTGCGCGAACTCATCGCCGAGGTGCTGGATGCGCTCGGGCTGCACGACCTCGTGATCGAGACCGGGCTCGGCTACCATGTCGGCACCGGCGGCTCGCGGCTCTCGCCGGCGCAGCGCCAGAAGGTGGCGATCGGCCGCGCGGTGCTGAAGCGGCCGGACCTCCTGGTGCTGAACGAGGCGACGGCGGTCCTCGACGGGCCGTCGCAGAACGCCGTGCTGGACGGTGTCAGGCGCGAGTTCGAGGGGCGCGGCATCGTCTGGAGCCTGCACCGCGCCGGGCTCGCGCGGAATTTCCACCGCGTGCTGGTGATGAGCGGCGGCATGCTCGCCGAACAGGGAACGTTCGACGAGCTGGAGGCGCCGGAGGGCACGATCGCGCAGCTCATGGCAGCCGAGTGAAGGGTACGCCATAAGTATTTTTAACGGAATGCAACCTGTCGGTTTTTATCATTTTCAATTTACAATAAATCGGCGTATCATAATATTTGGTAACGTCACATTCCGCGGATGAACGTCGTCATGCCTGGTCGCGTCGCGCAGGTGTTCGGAGAAATTCTCAAGATCGATCCTTCCCGGATATCGGATGAGACCGCCCCCGACAATACGCCGCAGTGGGATAGCCTGGCGACGATGAGGCTCGTCGTTGCCGTGCAGGATGCCTTTTCCGTCCAATTGAGCATTACCGAGATCATGGCAATGCGCACGGTCGGTCTGGTTCGGTCCATCCTGCGGCGAAAAGGCGTGATGGAAACGTAACGCTGCCGCACCCGTCGACCGGGTCGACGCTGCCTTCAATAGCTGAGTGTTCCGACTGTCCGCAAAAACATCGGGCGTCCGGTCATGCCGATCTGCGATCCATTATATCTTGCGTTGCTGCTGCCGATCGTCCTCATCTGCTATGCGCTGCCGGCCGGGCATTGGCGGGCAGCCTTTCTTCTGATCGTCAGCTACGCTTATTACCTAACCTTTCCCCTCGCGTTCTTCCCGATACTCGTCGCGGTAACGCTGGTGGCGTATGTCGGCGGCCTGCTGATCGAGCGGTGCCGCGAGACGCGCTTCTTTGCGTCGGTAGTAACGGCCGTCCTGCTTGCCTGTTTCGCGCCTATGATCTTCTACAAGTATCTGATCCCGCTGTGGTCGGCCGTGTCCGACCAGGGCGACGGGACCGACTGGGGAGCGACGACGGCAGCTCAGGTACTGTTTCCGGTGGGCCTGTCCTTCTACACGTTCGCAGCGGCCGGATACCTCGCCGACATCGCCTTGGGCCTGACCGCGGCGGAACGGCGGCCATTGACCCTCGCCCTGTTCTGCGGGTTCTTCCCGATCGTGACCCAGGGACCGATCCCGCGGACGGCGGGCACCCTGGGACAGCTTCACTTCAAGCGCGGGTTCGACGCCGAACGCGGGATGCGGGGCATATCGGAAATCCTTATCGGCGCCGTGATGAAGGTGTGGATCGCAGATTCCCTTGCCGGGCCGAGCGAGATGGTCTACGCCGATCTGGCGAACTGTCCGCCCCTGGAACATCTCGTCGCGACCATTTACTTCGCGTTCCAAATCTACGCGGACTGGGCGGGGTATTCGCTGATCGCAATCGGCTCGGCACGGCTGCTCGGCATCGATATACCCGAGAATTTCCGCCAGCCGTATTTGTCGACGAACATGCAGGAGTTTTGGCGAAGCTGGAACATCAGCCTGATGAATTGGCTTCGCGACTATGTCTTCACGCCTCTGTGCCTGCTGCTGCGCAGATGGCCGCCGAGGCTCGCGACCTCCGTCGCGGTGTTCATTACCATGATCCTGCTGGGGGTCTGGCACGCCGTCGGCTGGGGTTACGTTCTCTACGGCGTGGCCAACGGCCTTCTGGTCGTCGGCTCGCAATGGACCCTGGCAAGCCGTGACCGCTTCTGGCGCTCCGTCGGCTGCCCCGCTCTATTGGTCACGCTCTTCCGCATCCCCGCGACCTTCCTGCTCGTCGTTTTCACCGACATAATCGTCCGCGCGCAGAGTTTGGACGACGTACTCTACATCTACAGCGGAGTATTCAGCCCGGCGCTGATCTCGAATTTCGCCAACGTCTTCAGCGTCGATCCGGACCTCAGCAAAAGCGTCTTTCACCATATCCATTTCAATATGGATGTCCTGCTGATTGCGGCGTTGATCGTCGGAGATATTTTCGCCCGTACAAAGACCGTGCCGGTTTTCCGTTTTCCCGTTCCGGCAAGGGCTGCGGTCTATTCGGCTTGCGCTATCGCCGTCCTCTACTATGCGGCGTCCCCGCACATCGCGCGGCCGTTCGTCTATTTCCGGTTCTGACGACGCGAGGGGCGTCTGGCAGAGCTGGTTGCGCTCTGCGCTGCGTCGGGGTGAGGCAGGATTAGGAGCGCCGGCAATGGCGGTGCAGGTTCATCAAAGACGCGCATGACTTACCGCCGCCGGCAGCGGCGGCGACAACGAAAATTGAGATGCAGGGAGGAATGACAAAATGGTGACTCGACAATTTCATCTTGGTGCCGCGCAGCAAGCATTTGGCGTCATAATCCCGGCGCCGAATCCAACCGGCGAACTGCATATGGGCCATGCCTTGAACCTGACGGTGCAGGACGTGCTGGCCCGGTGGAACGCGCTCAAGGGCAGGACGGTCTATTGGGCCGGGGCATTGGACCATGGCGGAACGTCGACGGAGTATGTCGTCGCAAAGAACCTCCGAGACGAGGGGGTAAGCACGTCCGACTGGACGAAGGAACGCTGGCGATCGCCGATCGGCGCCTGGGTCGATTGGATCACGCCGAAGATTTACGATCAGTTCCGGAAACTCAACCTTACCATCGACATTGCCGAGATGCGGTCGATGGGCGATTCGATCCGGCAGGAACAGTTCGACGAACTGCTCGGCCAGCTCAGGCGCAGCGGCGTGATGTACCGCGCGAGCGCCGCGGTCAAATGGTGTCCGCTGCGGGGCACGTCGATCGACAAGCTGGACATCGTCCGCGAACAAGCGCTGATCCGTGAATATTGCGTTCGCTACGTCCCCGAAGGACGCGGCGCGGAACCGGTCGACATCTGGATCGACCGGCCCGAAACGCTGGTCAACGATGTCGCGCTGGTCGTCTCGTCGGCGCACCCGCTCGCACAGTCCGGCTCTCCCCGAAGCGTCGAGACCCCGATCGGCCGCCGCATTCCCGTCCGGGTGGACGACGAGTTCTTCGACGGCGAGGAGGCGCCGCTCGCCGCCCGCATCACGCCGGGCCACTGCGCGAGAAGCTTCCGCTGGGCGGAGAAGAACGGGTTCGACATTACTCGGGCATACGACGAAAGCAACCTCATGGAGGCCGCGGAATATCGCGGCAAGTCGAGGGCCGACGCGGCCCGATCGTTGCTGGCGGACGCGACGTCGGCGGGACGGCTCGTGCAGCAGCGCGAACGCCAAGTCATGCAGGAGAGATTCCGCCTCAGCGGCGGGCCGGTTGAAGACTTCCTCACGGAGCAGTGCTTTCTCGACATGGGGGTGTTGGGGGAGCGCGTTCTTGGGATGATACGTGAACGCAAGGTCCGTATCTTTCCGGACGTTTGCAGCAAGACGGTCATCGCGTATCTCGAGCAGATCCTCGCCGTGAAGCAGTCTGGTGCAAACCACGACCTGTCGGACGACTGGTGCATCTCCCACCAGACCGCCTGGGGGACCGACCTCGATGCGTCGGACGTGCCCCGCAGGGGAAACCACGGTGCGGAGAACGCGCCCGCGACGCGCGGCAACGGCAGTATGCATATCGCCAATATGCGGTTGTCGTGCGGCCTTTGGTCCTTCTGCGCCAATCGCGTCTATGCGTCGTCCGCCGAGGAATTGCGCGATCTGTCGCGGAACACGGTCCTCGTCGCGGGTCTCGACAATTTGTTTTTCTGGGCGGTGCCGACGCTGATGCTGGCGACCGTCCTCGATGACGGGCTGCCGCTCCGCGACGTCGTCATCCATCCCCTGATCCGCGACGATCAGGGCCGGAAGATGAGCAAGAGCCTCGGCAACGTCGTCGTGCCGAACGACATGCTGGGGACCTACGGCAGCGACGCGTTGCGGCTGGCGCTGCTCTGGCGTCTCGATCTGCCGAAGGACCAAGCGTCCATCGATGAAGCAACGGTCCGTGAGGCGCGGCATCTGCTGGACGGCGTCGCGGCGGCCGTGTCCTCGATGCAGGAGCGGCTGCGGACATCCTCCACCGCGCCGGAGACCGCTGTCGCGGGGGACGATGCCCAATGGTTCTTCTCGAAAATCGATGATGCTTTGGCCGAGTATGATTTCGTCGCCGTAATGCAGTGCATCAACGACATCCTGCGGATGCTCCACGATGGCGGTACCCTGGAGGATGTGCAGGAGATGCGGCGGCGCTTGAGCCTGCTGCCGCTCCTTGAGCCGTTTGCTCCGGAACTCGTGCGCGGAGCGCATCCGGACGGCGGGAGCGCCTGACACGATCGGGCGCGGGCTGCGGCCGGACCGCCGGCATGGCGATCGAGGCCGCTCGCCCCCGTTCCGCCTATTTCGGCGCTTCGCCGCCTTTCGCGCCGTAGAAGACCACCCAGGTCTCCAGATCGTCGCTGAAATCCTCGAACCTGTGCACGACGCCGGCCGCGACGAACAGGACGTCGCCGGGGCCGAACGGGACGCGCTCGGCGCCGCGGACGAACGACCCGGTGCCGCGCGTGACGACGTACAGCTCATCCTGATCGTGCGGACCCTGCGGGTCGGTGCCGCGGGGATAGTAGAAGCGCAGGGACATCGTCCCGTGCTCCAGCATCAGCGCCGAGTTCCGGCCCGGCGTCAGCGGCGCTTTCCGCGCCGCTTCGAGCGTCGTGCGGACCGGCGCGCCCTCGCCGCCCCCGCCGCTCATTGCACGGCCTCCCGAACGGCGTCGAAGGGCAGGCTCGCCTGGAATGCGCCGCCGCCGGTGCGGCGCCGTTTCACGGCGGTCCCGTTCCCGACGATCGCCACGCCTTCGTGCCGCAGCAGCCATTGCTTGCGATGCAAGCCGCCGGCATAGCCGGTCAGCGACGAGTCCTTGCCGATGACGCGGTGGCAGGGAACCACGATCGCAACCGGGTTGCGGCCGTTGATCATGCCGACCGCGCGCATCGCCGTAGGCCGGCCGACCTCGCGGGCGAGGTCGGCGTAGCTGATCGTCGTGCCCGTGGGGATCCGGCGCAGCGCCGCCCAGACCTGCCGTTGGAACGGCGTGCCGCCGGTCTCGACCGGAATCGGCTCGATCGCCGCGAGATCTCCGGCGAGATAGGCGCGCAGCCGGTCGGTCAGGCCGAACGGGTTCGGCGACGGGCGAAGCGCAACGCTCCTGCCGAAGCGGGCGGCGAGCAGCGCCAGCATCCGGTCGTCGTAATCGTGGTAATCGAGGCTCACAAGGCGCTCCTCATGGGCCACGATCACGATCTTCCCGAGTTCCGAGGGAATCTCGTCGGTCAGCAATTCCATCCCTGCGCTTCCCCCGTTGCGGTTCAGCCGAGTGCGATCTTACGCAGATAGGCGCGCTGCGGAACACGGCGCACGCGCCGGCAGACTCGGCGCCGTCGCCGCCCTGCGCTCCGCCGCCGCGTCCGATGCCATGCCACGACGATATCCGCCGCCTGCCTGCAATGCATCAGGTAGGGAGACTATGCCGGAAGAGGTCCGCCGGGAAGGTCCGCTTTCGCCACGTCACATCGGACCGACTTCCCCCTGGCCGCAGCCGGCCGGCGAGAATCGCTGCGTGCAATCCCGCTTCATCCGCCTACCCGCTCGCATAGCGCTTCCGCGGCTGCTATCCCGCGCGGCCGACAAGGAGGTCCGGCCGGTGAGGTTCCGCTCGTTCCTGAAGCTCCTGGCCGTGGGATCGGCGGTGCTCCTCGCCGCGCCGCTGGCCGGCGTCGCGGTATACGGTTTCGTCCCGCCGCCGGTGACGCCGCTGATGCTGATCCGGCGCGTCGAAGGCTTCCCGATCGCGAAACGCTGGGCCGACCGCGAGGACGTGTCGCCCTGGCTGTTCCGCGCGGTGGTCGCCGCCGAGGATGCGCGGTTCTGCACGCATCATGGCTTCGACTGGGACTCGATGGCGCAAGCCTGGGACGCCTACCGCCGGGGACGGCGGTTGCGCGGAGCCAGCACGATCACGATGCAGACCGCCAAGAACCTGTTCCTGTGGCCCGGACGGGATTTCCTGCGCAAGGGGATCGAAGCCTATGCCACCGCAATGATGGAGGCGCTCTGGCACAAGGAACGGATACTCGAACTCTACGTCAACATCGTCGAGTGGGGGCCGGGGGTCTACGGCGCCGAGGCGGCGGCCCACGCCCATTTCGGACGCGCCGCCCGGGATCTGACGGCGCATCAGGCAGCGCTGCTCGCCGCAGTGCTGCCGAACCCGCGCCGCTGGTCGGCTGGCGCGCCCTCCCCTTATGTGTCGCGCCGCGCCGCCGAAATCCTGTCGCGGATGGAGGGCGACCGGCGCGGTAGCCGGGATTTCTGCGGATCCTGACGGCGAGTGCCGTCCTGCCGCAGCATCACGGGCTCATGCGGACGATCGCGCAGAGAATAGGAGGCGGGGCACGCGTTCCGTTCGGGGCTGCATTGCCGTCGGCGGACCGGCATCCGCCTTGACGGACGTGAAACCGAAGCACCAATTTCTCGGGACCAGCAAAGGGTCTGTCGCGGAAGGGAATACCCATGATCCACCTCCAGTACTGGACGACGCCGAACGGTCACAAGATCACGATCTTCCTGGAGGAGGCGGGCCTTCCCTACCGCATCAACCCGATCAACAACAGCGCGGGCGACCAGTTCAAGCCGGAGTTCCTGGCGATCTCGCCGAACAACCGGATCCCGGCGATCACCGACGACGATCCGCCCGGCGGCGGCGCTCCGGTCTCGATCTTCGAGTCGGGCGCCATCCTGCAATACCTCG
>DASWRT010000105.1:0-12861 GCA_036403035.1 Allostellaceae bacterium
GGTGCAGGGCGCCGGTGATCAGCACCGCCGCCGCGGCCGTGATCGCAAGGCGCAGCGCGTGCCGGAAGACCAGCGAGCCGGGGTTCAGGTTGGCGCGAAGCTGGGCGAGGGCGCTCCGCAGATTGCCGCCGGGATGGGCCGTCGGGCGTTCGATGACGGCGTCGGCGAGCACCGGCCGCGCCCGCGCGTCAGCGACCGCCTCGCCAGCCGCCTCGATCCAGGCGCCGATCCGCTCGATCAGGTCGGCGGCATGCCGGTAGAGCGCACCGCTGCCGCCGCTCTCCGCCGCCGCGCCGGACGCCGCGGCGAGGCGCCGGCGCAGGCGCCGCACCGTCGCCGCGAAGTCGCGCGGATCGGAGGCCGCCGCGACCTCCTTCCTCGCTCCCTCGCGCCCGTCGAGCGCCGCCGCGATCGCCTCGCACCGCGCGGCGAGCCGGGCGAGCGCCAGCCGGACGGCCCTGGCGGCCGCGTCGGAGCGGGACGGCGGCGCGTTGCCGTGCCGGGCGGCCTCCAGCAGCTCGTTGACGCCGAGCAGGCCGGCGAACACGCGGTCGGCGTCGGCGAGCAGGGTCAGGAGCTGGGCGCCGCGACGGCTGACGCCGGCACGGCCGCGGCGCGTGTCGACCTGGGCTTGGCGCGCCGTCTCGATCGCGTCGCGGCAGGTGCTGCGGCGCGCCCGCGCCAGCTCCGCCCAGGATGCGTCTCCCGCGGCGGCGGTCAGGCGTCCGGTGCGATGCAGTTCGGCCAGCGCCGCGGCATAAGCGCCGAGCGCGTGCCAGCACACTCCGACCGAGCGCCGCGCCGGCCCGTACGGGTGCAGCCGCCAGATCACCAGCGTCAGCAGCATCGACCACAGCCCGCCGGCCAGCGTCAGCGCGGCGAGTTCCTCAGCCGCGGCGAGGTCCTCGCCCGGCAGGCCGAGCGCCACCAATGCCGCGACGCTCAGCAGGACGCCGACCGTCGCCGCCGCGCTGCCGTAGATCCGCACGAGGCTGGCGCCGAAGCACCAGACGAAGGCGAACGGCACGGCGAGCCAGAGATGCGGCTTTACGAGGCTGGCGACGAAGCAGGCGAGGGCGCCGAAGACGGTCAGGCTTCCCATCGCCGCGAAGCGCGTCCGCCACGGCCCGCCGGTGTCGGCGAGGGTGCCCCAGAAGGCGACGACCGAGATCCAGCTCAGCGTCGGCATGTCGAGGATCTCGCCGGCCACCACCGGGACCGCGCAGGCGACCGCGGCGCGCAGCCCGGCGGCGATGCTCAGCCGCTCGATCTCCAGCGGGACCGCCTGGCCGAGACGCGCCAGGAACGCCGCCCAGCGGCCCCCGACGCCTTCGCTCCCCCCGGCTCCCGATGCCGCGCCAGTCATTGCCGCTCCGCCCCCCGGATCACGCAGGGGCCGAGATTAAGCGGAAGCGTCGCCTCGCTCCAGCGGGCCCCGCGTACCGACGCCGCCGCCCCGCGGGTTCAGCCCGGCTTGTTGCTGCTGCTGCTGCCGGTGCTCTCGCCGCCTTTCTCGACGGACATGCCGACGAAGCGGCTGCTCCCGCGGCGGTTCACGAGGAGCAATACTTGCCCTTGCGCCGCCGCTGCCTTCAGCTTCTTCGCCGCCTCATCCGGCGCCTTCACCGGCTGCTGATCGACCGAAACGATGACGTCGCCCGGCTCCAGGCCCAGCGCCGCCGCCGGACTGTCGTCAGCCAGTTCGCGGATGATGACCCCCTCGGTGCTTTCGGGAACGCGCAGCCGCTTGCGCAGATCCGGCGTCAGTTCCGCCAATCGTATGCCGAGCGCTTCGGCTTTCTTGTCCTGCTGCGGCTTCTGGTCGGCATCCTGCTGCGGCTGTTGCGCCGCGGCGAGTTGCTTGTCGCTCGGCATCGGTGCGACGGTTGCCGTAATCTTCTGTTCCTTGCCGCCGCGCCGCGCCGTGACGTCGAGCTTCTGCCCGGCCGGCATGTCGGCGACAAGGCGCGGCAAGTCGTGGGCGGAGTGGATCGGGCGGCCGTTGACGCTGGTGATCACGTCGCCCTGCTTCAGGCCCGCCTGCGCCGCCGGGCTGTTCGGCAGCACTTCGGCGACGAGCGCGCCCTGCGGGTCGTTCTGGTTGAGCCCGAGGCTCTTCGCGATCGTCGGCGAGATCTCCTGGATGCTGACGCCGAGCCAGCCGCGATCGACGTGGCCCTTGTCGCGGATCTGCCCGACGATGTCCTTGGCGAGGGTCGACGGGATCGCGAAGCCGATGCCGATCGAGCCGCCCGACGGCGAGAAGATCGCGGTGTTGATGCCGATCACCTCGCCCGAGAGGTTGAAGGTCGGGCCGCCGGAATTGCCGCGGTTGATCGGCGCGTCGATCTGCAGGAAGTCGTCGTAGGGGCCTTCGTTGATGTTGCGGCCGCGGGCCGAGACGATGCCGGCCGTCACCGTGCCGCCGAGCCCGAAGGGGTTGCCGACCGCCACCACCCAGTCGCCGACCTTGGTGCTGTCGCTGTCGCCCCATTGCACGAAGGGCAGCGGGTCGGACGCGTCGATCTTGATCAACGCGAGGTCGGTCTTCTCGTCGCGCCCGAGCACTTTCGCCGGATGCTTCGAATTATCCTGGAAGATCACCGTCACCTTGTCGGCTTGGGCGACGACGTGGTTGTTGGTCACGATGTAGCCGCTCGGATCGATGATGAAGCCGGAGCCGAGCGCCATCGCCTCGCCCCCCGGCCGCGGGTGCGGCGACGGCGTGCCGGGCATCCCGCGCTGACCGAAGAAGCGGCGCAGGAAGTCGTCGAACGGCGTGCCCTGCGGGCCGCCGCCACCACCCGGACCGTTGTTCGGACCGGCATCCGGCCCGGCATCCGGCGAGCCCTCGTTATCCTCGTCGGCGACCGGCGAGGCGGCGTCGGCGCGCAACTTCACCGATACGTTTACGACCGCCGGCAGAACGCGGTCGACGATCGGCGACAGGCTCGGCAGCGCTACCGCGGTCTGCTTCTGCACCTGCTGCGTGATATTCGGCCCGGCGCCGCCTTTGGCGTCGGCAGGGCGTGCATCGTCTTGCGCGGCGCCTGTCGCAGCGGACAACGCGAGCAGGACGGCGGCGCCGAACGCTGCCGCCGGTATTGCACGAGCGGCCGACTTTTCCTGTCGTCCGAGGAAACCGTTCGTCATGGCTGCCCTTTCGCAAGCGTGGACGCGCCGCCGCCCGCCCGGCGCCGCGCGCATCGACGTAGATACGAGCCGGACTCTGCAAAGTTCCACGCCGGTCGCCGCTGTCACGGACTTACGTCCGAAAGCGCGCCGCGGCAGCCTGACCCGCACCTCAGCAGCCTATCTCAATAGGCCGGCCGTCCGGCCTTCCCCGGCGCGCGAAGCTCCGGGTGCTCGTCCGCGAGGACGCCGGCGGATTGATCCGCCGCCGTTTCGAGCTCGCGGGCGAGACCCATCATTACAGCGATCGCGTGCTGATCATCCAGCGTCGAGGCGAGGTGACGGCATCGTGCCGCCCATCCCTTGAGGTCGAGCGTCGTCATGCCCGACTCAACGCGTCACGTTCGAGGTCGTTCATTCCGGTTGCCGCCGGTGCACGGCGCCAGCCCTCGCGTGAAAGTTCGACCGCCCCGCCGCCGCTTGCCGGAGTCGCCGCGAGCGGCACAGAAAGGCGCTCGAGCAGGAGTTCCGGAAGATGACGGCGGGGCGGTCTGGACGACCACTCCGACCAATCGTCGGAGGACCGCCCAAGCCGTAATTCGTGATCGGCAGGGATGCGGTAGATAGTGATCCGGCGGGCGGGTTCAAGGATACCGGACGGCGGTCCGGACCTTGCCCTTCTCGTCGTGCCGCCGTTTTGCCAGCGCCCGGCGCCGACGCTCCGGGCGTCCGAATGCCGCCGAAGCTCCGGGAAGCGGAGCCTTACATCTGCCCGGCGTCGAGGCTCTGGAAGCCGGCAGGTTCGGTTGCAATCATAACCGCAACCTCGTAGCGGGCCTCCTTTCCCGACAGCATCGGTCGAGACCGAACCAGCGCCTCGACGGCTGCCTCGAACGCTGCCGTGGTGTCGCGATGCTGATGGCAGGCCCTGTCGTAGGTAGACCGGACAAGCCGGTGAAGGTCGTTCCCCATCTCTCGTCGCCTCCTGATCCTCGCGTCGGGGTAGATTGGCCGGCCTTTCGGCAACCCGGCGTGACAAAACCGGGTCATCGTCCGGCAAAGAGGAACGACGTCAGGATTTCGATACTTGCCGGCTACCGCAGGCGAGCGGATGGGTCTCAGGCTTTTACGCCGGTTTCGAGCGTCCGACCGACGACTGCGCACGCTCCCGGCTCGTCGCCATCACTTCTCCAGCGGGCTCCATTCGAGCAACTCCGCCACCACCCGCCGCGCCTCTTCGATGTCGAGCAGCGGTCTTCGCCGTTGCAGCAGCTCGACCGCGCGGTCGAACGCCGCAGCAGCATCCTGCTCCGTCATCATCGCGTTGTTGAATGCGGCGCGAATAAGTTGGGGAAGGTCATCGGGCATGACCTGAACGGCCTCATGGTGCGGGGAAGGGAAGAGCTGTGAACCTATCCAGCGGCGGCCTGCATGCAACCCGGGACGGTGCAGGGCAGGGCTGCGCACGACGGTTGACTGATAACGATATCACCAGCGCGTTCATTCAAAGATCCTGGTCTGCCGAAACCGGCAACTTCCAGGCAGGCAGCGATCCCAGGAGCGCTGTGGCACGTGCCGCTCGGATCGGAAAACTCATGGTATCAGGCAAGTAGGCTTGTATACTAGTGTCCCATGTCACGGCGCACGATCGCTACCGCACCGCTCGACCGCCGGGTTTCCGCGGGGACGCAGCTTTATCCGAAGCTGCGCGACCTCATCGTCACAGCCGTCCTCCGGCCGGGCGAGCCGCTTTCCGAAGCGCGGGTGGCGGAGCAATTCGGCGTCAGTCGCACTCCCGTGCGCGAGGCTTTCAAGCGTTTGGCCGAGGAGGGATTCCTGCGGATTTATCCGCAGCTCGGAACCTTCGTCTCGCCGATCCAGCTCGACGCGGTGGCCGACAGCCAGTTCATCCGGGAGACGCTCGAATGCCGCGCCGTCGTCCTTGCGACCGAGCGCATGACTTCGGACGGACGAAAGACGCTGAAGGATCGGCTCGCGGCGCAGAAGCGGTCCGTCGCGGCCAGTGATCACGCCGCGTTCTTCGCCTCCGATGAGGCCATGCACGCCGATCTGATCCGCATCGCCGGACGTCCCGCGGTCTGGCATTTCATCCAGGGTGCGAAAGCGCAACTCGACCGCGTGCGATGCCTGGCAATCCAAAGTCAGGATTGGCTGAGGCTGATGTTCGAACAGCACCGGACGATCGTCGACGCCGTTCTCACGGACGACCCCGCCGCCGCGGAGACGGCGATGCGGGAGCATCTCAAGACGGTCTTCGCCGCGATCGAGCGGATCGTCGCGACGGATCAGGACTTTTTCGAGAAGGGCGGCGGCGCCGCGTGAGCGCCGTCTCAGACAAAAACTGTGGGAGGAAATTCGATAATGTCGTTCAGGAACTTGGCTGCGGCGCTGCTGCTGTGCTCGGCGACCGTCACCGCGGCGACGGCCGCACGGGCGCAGGACGTGCCGGCGCCCGGCACGAGCCCGCGCATCGATGCAATCCGCAAGGCCGGCGCGCTGCGGGTCGGCGTCCTCGCCAACGCGCCCTGGCTCGTCGAAAACACCAGCGGCAGCCAAGGAGAGGCTTGGAATGGTCCTGCCTGGACTCTTGCGAAGGAATATGCCCGCCGGCTGGACGTGAAATTGGAGCCCGTGCCGGTCAGTCATGAGACGAAGGTTCCGGTGCTCGCCGCCAACCAAGTCGATATGACGATTTCGCCGCTTGCCGAAACGCCGGAGCGACAGCAAGTCGTCGATTTCGTGATCTACTCCAGCACCAGCGTCTGCATGTTCGGGCTCGCCTCGAACCCGAAATTCGCCAAGGCCGCGACGGTCGACGACCTCGACACGCCCGACATCACGATCGCCTACTATACCGGCGGCGGCGAGGAGGGCTGGGTCAAGGAGCGGTTCAAAAAGGCGAAGCTGCGCGGCGTGACGGGGTCCGGAACCGCTCCCGTCGAGGAGATCATGGCAAAGCGCGCCGACGCGGCGCCGATCAACCGCGTCCCGTACGTGCCGATGGCGCGCAAGGTGAAGGGGCTCGCCGCGCTGCCGAAGGAGAACAACTGCCAGGACAGCACCGAGAAGGCGAATCCCGTCGGCATCGCCGTCGACAAGAATCAAGCCGCGTATCTCGAATGGCTGCGTGCCGTCGAGAAATCGATGGAGCCGCAATTGCGGCAGGAGGAACAGCGGGTCGTCGCGACGATGCAGTAGATAACGGCTTCGCCTCTGGTGGGCGGCAATCGAACCTGGAATGCAGCGACGACGCCTGAATGGAAATCGACATCTCGCCGCTGATCGAGAGCTGGCGCTTCCTTGCGAACGGTCTCGCCGTCACCGTGCTCCTGTCGCTGGGGAGCGCTGTGGGCGCCACGCTGCTCGGCGCCCTGATCGGCCTCGCCCGATGCTATGCGTCGAGACCGATCGCGGGCCTGCTCGCCTTCTATGTCGATTCGATGCGGGCCGTGCCCGTGCTCGTCGTGCTGGTCTGGACGTTCTTCGGCATTCCCGTCCTGACCGGCGCAACCTTGCCGCCGTTCTGGGCGGCGCTGATCGCGCTCGGCGCGCACATCTCCGCCTATGTGTCGGAGATCGTGCGCGCGGGCGTCGGATCGATCCGCCCGGGCCAGATCCGCGCCGCGCTCGCGCTCGGCATGTCGCAGGGCAAAATCCTCCGCCACGTGATCATGCCGCAGGCGATCGTGCGGATGCTGCCGGCCTACGGATCGGTGCTCTCGATCACGATCAAGGACACCGCGATCGCCTCGGTCATCGCCGTACCCGAGCTGATGCGCCAGTCCGAGACGGTCGCAGGGCAGAGCTTCCGCCCGATCGAAACATTCACGGCGGCGATGCTGGTGTACTTCGTCATCCTGCTGCCGGTGACGCGCGGCATCGACGGCATCTACCGGCGCGTCGCCCACCTCGGGCGGTCATGACATGGCGCTCGACTGGTCGGTCGTCTGGAACCATCGCGGCGATCTGCTGGAGGCTGCCGGCGTGACGGTCGCGCTCACCGCGTTGACGATGGTCATCGCTGTGCCGTGCGGCATCGTCCTGATGATGCTGCGCCTGTCGCGCTGGGCCCCCGCGCGCTGGTTCGGCACCGGCTTCGTGGAGTTCTTCCGCAACCTGCCGCTGATCCTGCTCGTCTACTGGGCCTATTACGTCGTGCCGATCGTCGTCGACGTGCAGATCTCCGCCTTCGCGACCGGCCTTGCCGCACTCTGCCTCAACGTTTCCGCTTACAACGCGGAGACCTTCCGTGCCGGCGTCAACTCGATCCGCAAGGGGCAGGGCGAGGCGGCGCTGGCTCTGGGGATGAGCCGCTGGCAGGCCATGCGCATCATCATCCTGCCGCAGGCGCTGCGCCGTATCCTCCCTGTCCTCGCCAGCACCTGGGTATCGCTGTTCAAGGACACGTCGCTCGTCTCGGTCATCGCGGTCGCGGAGCTTTCCTACGTGTCGCTGCAGATCCGCTCGCAGACGTTCCGGGTGCTCGAGATGCTGACCGCGATGGCCGGTCTCTATTGGCTCATGGGGTATCCCCAGGCGAAGCTCGTCGACTGGATCCACCGCAAATTCGGGGTGACGGAATGAGCGGCGGCATCGCGCCTGCCGTCGTCGTCTACGATGGCGTCGTGAAGCGCTATGGCGCGTTCACGGCGCTGGACGGCGTGTCGGCCAGCGTTCAGCGCGGCGAAGTCGTCTGCCTCATCGGCCCGTCCGGGTCGGGGAAGTCGACGCTGCTCCGCTGCACCAACGCGCTGGAAACGCTCGACGGCGGACGGATCCTGTTTGACGGCGAACCCTTGCCGGGCGGCGAGAGGGCGGCGCGCACCGTCCGGCGCCGCATGGGCATGGTTTTCCAGAGTTTCGAACTCTTTCCGCATCTCACCGCACTGGACAACGTCGCGATCGGACCGGTGACCGTGCTGGGGACGGAGCGCCGTGAGGCGCGGCGTCAAGGGCAGGCGCTCCTGGAGAAAGTCGGCCTCGGCGGCAAGGCGGCCAACTATCCTGCCGCGCTGTCGGGCGGCCAGCAGCAGCGGGTGGCGATCGCGCGGGCCCTGGCGATGAATCCGGAAGTGATGCTGTTCGACGAGCCGACCTCGGCGCTCGATCCGGAAACCATCGGCGAGGTGCTCAGCGTGATGAAGCGGCTTGCCGACGAAGGGATGACGATGGTCGTCGTCACTCACGAGATGAGCTTCGCGCGGAGAGTGGCGGACCGCGTCATCGTTTTCGATCACGGCCGGATCGTCGAAGAGGGACCGCCGACGCAGATCTTCGAGGCGCCGCAGGCCGAGCGGACGCGGGATTTTCTGAGCCATCTCGGCTGGGCCGGCTGACCGCGTCCTCGATGCGTCGGGCGCTCGCTGCGTTCCGCGCTGTTCGCGGCGGTGAGGAGGGCGGTACAATCCGCCATGACCGCGCGCATCCTCCGGCTGTATCCGGGACCGACGCAAGAATCCGCGCTTGCGGGAACTTACCTCGCCCACAGGGTGCAGACGCTCGGCACGCCGGCCGCGCCTTTCGTCTATGCGAACTTCGTCTCCAGCCTGGACGGCCGGATCGCGCTCAAGGAGCCGGGCGCCGGTGCGAGCCATTTGCCGGAAACGCTGACCAGCGGCAACGATTTCCGGCTGCTCCTCGAATTGCAGGCGCAGGCCGATTGCCTCATCACCCACGGCGGCTACATGCGCGCGATAGCGGACGGCCGCCTTGACGACATCCTGCAGGTCGGGACGCAGGAGACCGTTCGCGACCTCGCGCAATGGCGTGAAGAAAACGGCCTCGCGCCTCAGCCCGCTATCGTGATCGCAAGCGCGAGCCTCGACTTCCCGGTGCCTGACTCGCCGGCACGCCACGGCCAGCGCGTCATCGTCGCGACGGGCGAGGCGGCGGCGGCTTCCGGCAGGGTCGAGGCGTTCCGGGCGCGCGGCTACGAGGTGATTCTCGCCGGGAAGGGCAGGTCGGTGGAAGGAGCCCCGCTGACGCGGGCGCTCGGCGCGCTCGGCTTCCGCAGCCTTTTCCTGCTGGCCGGACCGCGCATGCTCGACACCATGCTCCGCGACCGCATGCTGTCTCGCCTCTACATAACCGTCGCGCACCGCATCCTCGGCGGCGAAGCGTTCCATACCCTGCTTTCCGGCCCGGATCTGGGAGAGGCCGGCCGCCTGCGCATGGTGTCCCTCTACTATGACGCGACGGAACCGGAGGGCGCCGGACAATGGTTCGCGCAGTTCGAGCCGGTCGGCAGGTGGACCAGCCCGCAATAATACCGTCGGCCTCGGTCGTTGACCGACGCCGCGCAGGCTTGATCAACGGCCGGTGAGTCAAGCTCACCGGCCGTTGATACAGTCGCGGTTCAGTTCGGTCGATCGTTAATTTCGCTTTAACCTTACGGGCCAAATATCATCAGGCTCGTCTGCATGTCCGTGCCGTCGTCCAGCCGACCGAACCTTTTTCCTATCCGTCCTCCGGCCGGCCCTTCCTGAACTCCCCGCCGACGCCAAGTCGCGGGCAAAGAGGCATCCGATCAACGGCATGGTCGTTTCCGCGTTCACGTCGGGTCGAATGGTTCACTCGCTCCGCGCGCTGCTCTTTGCGGCCGCTCTGGTGCCGCTCACCCTTTTCCTGCTCTTCGCGTTCCAGAACCGTCAGCAGGTGACGGACGCGGCCGAGGAACGGGCGCGGCGGACGGTCGAGATCCTCTACGAGCACGCCCGCAACATCTTCCGCATGCACGAGATGGTGCTCGACCATCTCGACGACCGCATCGCCGGCATGAGTTGGGACGAGGTGAGCCGATCGCAGGAACTGCACCGGTATCTGAAGATGACCGTCGCGAACGTTCCCGAGATCGCCTCGATCTGGCTGATCGATAGGGAGGGCAAGCATCGGTCGAGCAGCTTCATGTTTCCGACGCCGTCGCTCGACGTCTCGGACCGAGACTATTTCCTGGCGGAGAAGGAGCGCGACGCCGGCACGGTGATCGGCGAACCGGCCATCGGCAAGGCGACGGGAACCCCGTTCTTCTCCGTGGCCCGTCGCCGGACGCAGGCCTCCGGCGAATTCGACGGAGTGGTCAGCGTCGCGATCGAGCCGAGCGTCTTCACAAATTTCTACAGAGGGATTCTTCCCGACCCGAACCGCGCCATCGTCTTGGTCCGGGCGGACGGCGTGGTCCTCGCGCGCGACCCGGCGATCGGCCAGAATCTGTTCAGATACGAGCCGGAGAGCCCGTTCATGCGCGCCTTCGCGCACGTCAGTTCCGGCGTCTTCGACGCGAAAGGAGATATGGACAGCGTCGAGCGGCTCTACGCCTACAAGAAGCTCGACCGCTTTCCGGTCTTCATCCTGCTCGGCCAGGACAAGAACGAGATCCTCGCGCACTGGCACAGGAACGTCGCCGTCTATGCGATTTTCGGAACGCCGGCATGGCTCCTGCTCGTCCTCGCCGCCTGGGTCGCGCTGCAACGGGCCAAGAAGGAGGACGCAGCCGTCATCAGCCTGCGACAGGAGATGGAACGCCGCGAGGCGGCGGAGAAGGCCCTCGTCCAGTCGCAGAAGCTGGAGGCGGTGGGCCAGCTCACCGGCGGCATCGCGCACGATTTCAACAACCTGCTGACCGTGGTGAGCGGCAACCTCGATCTCGTCCTGCCGAAGCTCCGCGGCGACGAGGTCGTGCTGCGGCGGCTCGGCGCGGTTCAGGCCGCGGCGCAGCGCGGCGCCCGCCTCACGAAGCAGCTTCTCGCGTTCGCGCGCCGCCAGTCGCTGGAGCCGGAGGTCATCGACCTCGCCGATGGGGTGGAGGACATAGCCGAGCTGCTCGACCGGTCGCTCCGCGGCGACATCCGGACCGACTTCCAGATCAAGCCGGGCCTCTGGCCGATCGAGGTCGACCGCGCCCAACTCGAAATGGCTATCCTGAACGTTGCGGTGAATGCGCGCGACGCCATGCCGGCCGGCGGAATTCTCACCATCGAGGCAAAGAACGTGACGCTGGGAGGAGTGGCGGCGGCCGAGAGCGAGAGCGTTTCGGCGACGTGCCTCGAAGCGAAAGGCGTCGAGGCACGGGGCGATTTCGTCGCGCTGATCATCGGCGATACCGGAGTGGGGATACCGTCCGACGTGCTGAAGCGCGTCTTCGAGCCCTTCTTCACGACGAAGGGAGTCGGCCTCGGATCGGGGCTCGGGCTGTCGCAGGTCTACGGCTTCGCGAAGCAATCAGGCGGCGACGTGCGCATCGACAGCGAAATGGGCCAGGGCACTCGGGTGACGCTCTATCTGCCGCGCGCCCGGTCGGCGGCGGCGGCGACGCGCAACCCTGCGACCATGGGCAGGGTTTCGGCAGATGCCGTATCCGCGACGATCCTCGTCGTCGAGGACGACGGCGCGGTGGCGGAACTCGCGCGGGCGGTGCTCGAAGACTACGGGCACCGCGTCTACATCGCGCGAAGCGGGCTGGAAGGCCTGGATCATCTGCTGTCGAACCACCCGGTCGACCTGGTCTTCTCCGACATCGTCATGCCGGGCGAGATCAGCGGCATCGATCTCGCACGGGAGATCCGCAGGCGGAACCCGCATCTGCCCGTGGTGCTGACGACCGGATACAGCGACACTACCGAGGACGTCACCGGGCTCGACTTTCCCATGCTGCGGAAGCCCTATGCGGGACCGGATCTGGATGCCGCGGTCCAGGCCTGCCTGAAACGGACCCGCCGGCGGCGGAGCGCGTAGCCCGCCGCCGCTCCAAAGGACACCGCCGCAGTGTCCGCGCTCGTCGAAGCACGCCCCGGCGATGCGAGCCCGCAGATCGCTGAAGTTCTTCATGTCCGGACGATTTGTCCGATTCGGCACAGTCCGGTAGAGGAAGCAAAACGCCGGCGCGAAATGTCCGCGAGGACAGGGAAAGAACAATTCAGGGCGTCTCCCTCCCACCCGGCTTGACGACGGCGCGGCGTCCTCCCACCTGTTTGGCACTCTCGTGAAAGAGTGCCAAACATCAACAGGACAGCAAGTCTGCTGGGGAGGATCGCCATGGTGGCATTTCGGCCGTTGCACGATCGCGTGCTGGTCCGGCGCGTGGAGCAGGAGGGCAAGACCGCCGGCGGTATCATCATCCCGGACACGGCGAAGGAAAAGCCGATGGAGGGCGAGGTCGCCGCCGTCGGCCCGGGGGCGCGGGACGAGACCGGCAAGGTCCAGCCGCTCGACGTGAAACCGGGTGACCGGGTGCTTTTCGGCAAATGGTCCGGCACCGAGGTGCGGATCGAGGGCGAGGAACTCCTCGTGATGAAGGAGTCCGACCTCATGGGCGTGATCGAACGATAGACGCTGCTGACCAAAGCAAGGGAGGAAGACATGCCGGCGAAAGATGTGAGATTCCATGCCGATGCGCGCGAGCGGATGCTGCGCGGCGTCGATATCCTGGCGAATGCGGTGAAGGTGACGCTCGGTCCGAAGGGCCGCAACGTCGTGCTCGACAAGAGCTACGGCGCGCCGCGGATCACCAAGGACGGCGTGACCGTCGCCAAGGAGATCGAGCTTTCCGACAGGTTCGAGAACATGGGCGCCCAGATGGTGCGCGAAGTCGCCACGAAGACCAGCACCGAGGCCGGCGACGGCACGACGACGGCGACGGTGCTCGCCCAGGCGATCGTCCGCGAGGGCACCAAGGCGGTGGCCGCCGGGCTCAACCCGATGGACCTGAAGCGC
>DASWRT010000106.1:0-4955 GCA_036403035.1 Allostellaceae bacterium
CACGCGTCGTCGGCATCAATGTCTGGGCCTATAAGCTCGGCGCGATCGTCGTCTCGGCGGCTCTTGCCGGACTCGCCGGCGCGCTGAACGCGCATTATTCCTCGTTCATCGGCCCGAACGAGTATGGCTTCGAGACCGCCGTGTCGATTCTCAGCTTCGCCGTGCTGGGCGGGGTATCGACGCCGCTGGGGCCTGTGCTCGGCGCCTTCGTGCTGACCGCGCTGCCGGAAGTCTTGCGGCCGCTGCACGACTTCCGGCTCGTCTTCAACGGTCTTATCATCGTGCTCGTCGTGATCTTCCTGCCGAAGGGTATGCTCGGCTTCCATGTGCGGCGGCGGGCGTCATGAACAGCATTGGCGAACCCCTCCTTACAATCGACGGATTGACCCGCCGCTTTACCGGCTTGCTTGCAGTCGACAGTGTTTCGTTCGAGATCGCGCCGGGCTCGGTCCATGCCGTCATCGGACCGAACGGCGCCGGCAAGACGACGCTGTTCAACATGATCTCGGGCCTGCTTCCACCGACCGAAGGGCGGCTGTTCCTCGGCGGCGCCGAGATCACGCGGCTCCGCCCGAACGTCCGCGCCGCTCTGGGCATCGGCCGCACGTTCCAGAACATCCGGATCTTCGGCGACATGACCGTGCTGGAGAACGTGATGACCGGGATGCAGCCGCGGCTCGGCGTCTCGATTGTCGCAACGATCCTGCGGACGCGCCGGGGGCGCGAGGAGGAGCGGGCGGCGCAGACAAGGGGCCGGGAACTGCTGCGCCTCGTCGGCATCGAGGATTTCGCGGACCGTATCGCCTCGACGCTGTCCTATGGCGACCAGCGCCGGCTTGAGATCGCGCGGGCGCTGGGCGGCGACCCGAAGCTGCTGCTGCTCGACGAGCCGGCTGCCGGCATGAACCCGACCGAGACGGCGGCGCTCGGCACGCTCCTGCAGCAATTGCGCGGAACCGGCCTCACCATCCTTCTCGTCGAACACGACATGGGCTTCGTGATGGGGCTGTGCGACCGTATCACCGTGCTCAATTTCGGCCGGAAGATCGCCGAAGGACCGCCGGCCGCGATCCGCAGCGACCCCAAGGTGATCGAGGCATATCTCGGCAAGCGCGTTGCCGAGCGCCTGATGGCGGAACGGGCTTCGGCATGAGCATGGGGGTTTCTGCGGCCGCGGCCGCTCCCGCTCCGCTGCTGACGGTGCGCGGACTGGAGCTTGCGCACGGCAAGATCGCCGCGGTCAAAGGTATCGATCTCGACGTTGCCGAGGGGCAGGTGGTCTGTCTGATCGGCGCGAACGGCGCCGGCAAGACCACGACGCTGCGCGGCCTGTCGGGCTTGCTGCGCCCGCGCAAGGGCGAGATCACGTACGACGGGCGCCGGATCTCCGGCCTCGCGCCGCATCGCATCGCCCGGCTGGGGATTGTCCAGGTCCCCGAAGGCCGTCAGGTCTTCGCGCAGATGACGATCGACGAGAACCTGATGATGGGCGGCTACATGGTGGGCGACGCGGCGGAACTGAAACGCCGGCGCGACTATGTGCTGACCCTCTTTCCGCGGCTTCGGGAGCGGCTGCGTCAGCTTGCCGGTTCGCTGTCCGGCGGCGAGCAGCAGATGCTTGCCATGGGCCGCGCGCTCATGGCGGAGCCACGCGTCCTTCTCCTCGACGAGCCGAGCATGGGGCTTGCGCCGCTGATCGTCGAGGAGATCTTCACGCTGATCGCGCACCTGAAGGGGCTGCGTAAGACAATCCTGTTGGTCGAGCAGAACGCCCAGCTTGCTCTGGAACTCGCCGACTACGCCTACGTTCTGGAGACCGGCCATGTCCGTCTTTCCGGCAAGGCCAGCGACATCGCCACCGATCCGGCCGTCCTCGACGCCTATCTCGGCGGTCACTGAAGCCGTGCGCCGCCCGGCTTTCCTGAGCCTCGGATTCCGATAAGGGCCGACTGCGCCGCCGCCGGCGCGCATCGATGCGCGTCGGTGTCCCCTTGCATCGGCCGGCCGGAGCCCGCACGTATTCGCGCGGACCGCCGCCGGTTGCGGTGCCCCTATTGCCATTCCCCGGCTGGAGATGACCGCGCGATGAGCGCCGATCCCGTCCTGCTCGACGCCAAAGGCTTGATCTGCCCGCTCCCGGTTCTCAAGGCGCGCAAGGCGTTGAAGGCCCTCCCTGCGGGCGGTCGCCTCCGCGTCCTGGCGACCGACAAGGGGGCGCTCAAGGATTTCGAGGCGTTCTGCAGGACGACCGGCAACCGTCTCGTCGCGCGGAACGAACCTGAGGACGGCCTCTTCGAGTTCCTGATCGAGAAGGCATGACGGACCGCAGCTCGGTCCGTCCTCAGGGTACCGGCGTTCCGATCGAAATCCCGATTTCGCGGTAGTAGCGCTCCGCCCCGGGATGGAGCGGGATGCCGATGCCGTCGAGGGCGGCCGAGAGGCGGATCTGCTTGCCCAGCGGGTGACGGGTGGTGAGCATGCGCTGCGTCGCGTCGCTCCAGAAGGCGCGTGTCACGCTGTATATCAGCGACTCCGGCATTTCGGCCGACGTCAGCCATATCGCCCGGATGGTGAGCGTCTGCACGTTCTCCTCGATGCCGTCATAGGCGCCGCGGGGGATTGCGCCGCGCCCGAGCAGGCCGGCCTGTGGCTGGTTCTTGAGCCGCTCGGCGACGTCGTCCGGCACGCTGATCAGGCGGAGCGGCATCGTTGCCGCGAGATCCGCGATGCCCGGCAAGGGAGCGCCGCCGACCAGGAAGAACGCGTCGATCTGCCCGTCGGTGAGGGCGGCGCTCGCCTGACCCAGGCGCAGATAGCTGGCGTCGACTTCGCGCTCGCGCAGCCCGGCGCCTTCGAGAATCAGCCGGGCGTCGGCGAGCGTCCCAGACTCGGGCTCGCCGAGCGCGACGCGCCGGCCTTTGAGATCGGCAAGCGTACGGATCGGGCCGTCGCGCCGGGCGACGATGTGCACCGCTTCCGGATAGAGCGACGCGATCGCCCGCAGCGAGCGAAGCGGCGGCTTGGCTGCGAACATGCCGCCGCCGTTGCGTGCCCAGGTCGCGACGTCGGCCTGCGAGAACGCCGACTCGACCTGTCCGTTCGTGACGAGGTCGACGTTTTCGACAGAGCCTTGCGTCGCTTGCGCCACCGCGATCAGGCCCGGAACCCCGCAGGCCGGAGCGGCAGCAGCGGCGCCCGGTCCGTTGCTGCGTGCGCAATCCGGCGTGCCGGGCGGGCTGGAAAGCGCGTTGGCGATCAGGCCGCCGATCTGGAAATAGGTGCCGGCCGTTCCGGCCGTGCCGATGCGGAAGAAGGTCGCTTCCGGCAGCGGCGTGCCTTCGGCTGCCCCGGCCACGCCCGCGGCACCGCCGGCAAGCACCGCTATCAGGACGAAGGCAAGGCAACCGCAGACCGCCCGTCGGCGCGCCGGCCGGAAGGCCGTGCCTGTCCCGCTCGCCCGCATCATTTCAGCCGCTCCCTGTTCGTTCGTTTGTCGCCGCCATCGCCCTATTTCATCATGAACGGTCGGGCTGCCGACATTATTCTGTGTCGTATTGCAGGGCGATGAATGGGCCTTACGCATATCGGCCCCGCGACCTCGCTGTCCATGACAAGCCGGCGCTGCTGCGATACTTCTTCACTGGAATAGGGATCGGCCGCCGCATCGCGGGCGGTCCGGAAACGGAAATGACGAGGGAGGTCTCATGATCGCGACCATCACGATGCCCAGACTGATCTCGATCGGCGGCGGCGCGATCGGTGAGATTGCAGGCGTGATGCAGCGCCTCCGTGTCGCGAAGCCGCTGATCGTCACCGATTCGTTCATCCGCGATTCCGGCATGCTGGCGAAGCTGACGGATCGCCTCGACGCTGCCGGCCTGACTTGGCGCGTCTTCGCCGACACCGTCCCCGACCCGACGACCGATGTGGTCGAAGCCGGCGTCGCCTTCCTTGCCGAGCGTGGCGATCATGACGGCCTGATCGCGATCGGCGGCGGCAGCCCGATCGACACCGCGAAGGCGATCTCGGTGCTCGGCGCCAATGGCGGCAAGATGCGCGACTACAAGGTGCCGAACGAGATTCCGAAGCTCGGCCTTCCGCTGATCGCGATCCCGACCACCGCCGGGACGGGATCCGAGGTGACGCGCTTCACGGTGATCACCGACACCGAGCGCGACGAGAAGATGCTGATCATGGGGCTCGCCTGCTGCCCGGCTGCGGCGCTCGTCGATTACGAGCTGACGATGGCGATGCCATGGCGGCTTACCGCCGACACCGGGCTCGACAGCCTGACGCATGCGATCGAGGCGTATGTCAGCAAGAAGGCAAGTCCCTTCACCGACGGCGTCGCCCGCTCCGCGATGGCGCTGATCGCGAAGAACGTGCGCGCCGCCTGCCGGCAACCCGGCGACCGGGCCGCCCGCGAGGCGATGATGCTCGGCGCGACGCAGGCCGGGATCGCCTTCTCGAATTCGAGCGTCTGCCTCGTGCACGGCATGAGCCGGCCGATCGGCGCCTTCTTCCACGTGCCGCACGGACTCTCCAATGCGATGCTGCTGCCCGAGATCACGGCCTTCTCGGTTCCGGCGGCGCTGGAGCGGTACGCCGACTGCGCGCGTACGATGGGTATCGCTGCCGAAGGGGAGGGCAACCAGTCCGCGGCGGCGCGGCTCGTCGATGAGTTGCGCCGGCTCAACGAAGACCTCAAGGTGCCGACGCCGAAGGCGTACGGGATCGACGAGGGGCGCTACACCGAGCTGCTGCCGGTGATGGCGAGCCAGGCGCTCGCGTCCGGTTCGCCGGGCAACAACCCGCGCGTGCCGAACGCGGAGGAGATCGTGGAGCTGTACAAGCGGGTCTATGCCTGAGACGGCGCTGCGGTCGTCCGCCCCGGCGCGGATCGCGCTGCTCGTCAGCTCGGTCCATCGGCGAATGGCCGAGTCCGGCGGCGCTTG
>DASWRT010000107.1:0-1680 GCA_036403035.1 Allostellaceae bacterium
GCATTTCTCGATCGGCTCGGGCACCAAGCTGGCGATGGTGGATTCGATCGCGGTCGCCGCGGCGCTCGAAGAGCATCCCGGCGACGTGCCGGAGGCGCTCGCCGCGTACGAGGCGGCGCGGCGCCCGGCCGTCGAGTCGACGCAACGCGCGGCGCAGACCAGCCTACAATGGTTCGAGGAGACCGAGCGCTATTTCGGCAGGCTGGAGCCGATGCAGTTCGCGGCCAGCCTGCTGACCCGCTCGCTGCGCATCACGCACGAGAACCTGAAGATCCGCGATCCGGGGTTCGTCGCGCGGCTCGACCGCTGGTTCGCCGGCAAGGCGGCCAACCAGACCGGCGTCAACGCGCCGGCCGAGCCGCCGCCCCCGCCGATGTTCACGCCGTTCCGCCTGCGCGACCTCGTGCTGTCGAACCGCGTCGTCGTGTCGCCGATGTGCATGTACTCCTCGGAGGACGGCATGCCGAACGACTGGCACATGGTGCATCTCGGAAGCCGCGCGGTCGGCGGCGCGGCGCTGATCATGACCGAGATGACCGACGTGTCGCCCGAGGCGCGGATCTCGCCGGGCTGCGCCGGGCTGTGGTCGCCGGAGCATGCGCGGGCCTGGAAGCGGATCGTCGACTTCGTCCATGCCCAGGGCACGGCGAAGATCGGCGTGCAGCTTGGCCATGCCGGCCGCAAGGGCTCGACCCGCCTGATGTGGGAAGGCATCGACGAGCCGCTGGAGGACGGCAACTGGCCGATCGTGGCGCCGTCGCCGCTGCCCTACCTGCCGCACAGCCAAGTGCCGAAGCCGATGGACCGCGCCGACATGGACAAGGCGCGCGACGACTTCGTGAACGCCGCGACGCTCGCCGACGAGGCCGGGTTCGACCTGCTGGAGGTGCATTTCGCGCACGGCTACCTGCTCGCGAGCTTCCTCTCGCCCTTCACCAACCGGCGGACCGACGCGTATGGCGGCAGCCTGGAGAACCGCGCCCGCTTCCCGATGGAGGTATTCGGCGCGGTGCGCGCGGCCTGGCCGCGGCACAAGCCGATCTCGGTGCGCATCTCGGCGACCGACTGGATCCCCGGCGGCTTCGATGGCGACGACGCGGTGGCGCTGGCGAAGATGCTCAAGGCGCGCGGCTGCGACATCGTCGACGTGTCGACCGGACAGACCGACCCGGAGTCGCAGCCGGCCTACGGACGGCTCTATCAGACGCCCTATGCCGACCGGGTGCGGCACGAGGCGGAGATCCCGACGATGACGGTCGGCGGCATCTCGTCCTATGCCGACGTCAACTCGATCCTGGTCGCCGGACGCGCCGATCTCTGCGTGCTGGCGCGCGCCCACCTCTTCGACCCGTACTGGACGCGGCATGCGGCGGTCGAGCAGAATTACGAGCTGCCGTGGCCGGACCAGTATTGTTCGCTCGCGGGGTATACGCCGCGCTTCAAGTAGCGGGACAGGAAGGAGATCCGGGGCATGTCGGAACTGGTCACGGTCGAACGCGACGACGCGGAGGCCGGCGCCGACGTGGCCGTCGTCACGCTGAAAATCCCCGCGAAGCGCAACGCGCTGAGCCTCGACCTGCGCGAGGCGCTGTTCCAAGCGCTCGACACGCTGACCGCCGACGCGACGTGCCGCGCGATCGTGCTGACCGGCGCCGGCGGGACGTTCTGCGCCGGCGGCGA
>DASWRT010000108.1:0-8973 GCA_036403035.1 Allostellaceae bacterium
GCGCGGCGCGGAGGAGGTCAGCCTCGGCGACTTCGTGCTGTCGGGCGGCGAGCCGGCGGCGATCGCGCTGATCGACTCGTGCGTGCGCATCCTGCCCGGCGTGATCGGCGCGGCGGAGACGCTCGCCGAGGAGAGTTTCGAGCGGGGATTGCTGGAATATCCCCAGTATACCCGGCCGCAGACGTGGCAGGGCAGGGCGGTGCCGGAGGTGCTCCTTTCCGGTCACCACGAGCGGATCCGGGCGTGGCGCCTGGCGCAGGCGGAGGAGATCACGCAGCGCCGGCGTCCCGACCTGTGGGAGCGGTATCGGGCGGCGGCAACGCTGCCGCCCGTCGAGGACTGACGGTTTGCGCGGCCCGGTGCGGTGCCGCGCGCGGTGTGACAGAGGATTGGAAAGGTCGAGGCGGGATCATGAACCTCCTTCAGACGCTCGAGCAGGAGCAGATCGATAAACTGGTCGCGGATCGTCCGATCCCCGATTTCCAGCCGGGCGACACGGTGCGCGTCAGCGTCAAGGTCGTCGAGGGCGAGCGCGAGCGTGTCCAGGCGTTCGAGGGCGTCTGCATCGCCCGCCGCAACGCCGGCATCAACTCCAGCTTCACGCTGCGCAAGATCTCGTACGGCGAGGGCGTCGAGCGCGTCTTCCCGCTCTACTCGCCGCGCCTGACCACGATCGAGGTCGTGCGTCGCGGCAAGGTCCGCCGCGCCAAGCTCTATTATCTGCGCGGGCGCACCGGCAAGGCGGCGCGCATCGCCGAGCGCGGTCGCGAGCAGGGCGGCGATGCGGCGGCGGCGCGAAAGGCCGCGTCGGATTAATACCAACGGCCGATGAGCTTGCCTCATCGACCGTTGGTTAAGCCTGAGCGGCGCCCGCTCGGCATCGGTCACCGACCGATGCCGACGGTATAAAGCATTTACGGGCTCCTTTTCGGATAAGGAGAGGGAGCCCGATGCGTCCGCCGGTCACTCCGGCGACAGCACGATCCGCCTTTCGGCAGCCTTCTCGACAGCCTCGCGCGAGTAGAGCAGGGGGAAGTACTCCCCGTTCACCCATTTCTCGGCGAGGTCGCGGTAGTGCACACTGCGCGGATCGCCGGACTGACCGGGCGTGTTGACCGCCCACGACGCATCCCAGTTGCCGACATCGACGACCATGCGGAACGAGGCGCCGGCAGTCAGCCGGAAGTCGCGTGTCCGGTACGTCGAGGCGCTGACCGTGTAGCCGTCGCCCGCCTTCGCCAATGGCCCGACGTCGAACTCGGGGCGCGTCGCATCGTCGACGACGGCGGAGATCGCGTGCTGGAACAGCGCCTTATGCAGGCTGCTCCAGCGCCATGCCTGCCAGTCCTGTCCCAGCAGATTCTCCGTCTCCGCGGCGGCTGCGCCGAGGCTCGACAGCAGGATTGCGTCCCGCGCCTTCGCCGGGTCGGCGCCGAACCGCTGGTCGGGCTTTTCGAGGAGCGCGACGAGCACCGCCGTGTCGCCGCCCTCGATCACGGGGCGCACTTCCTTCGGCGCGAGCGCGGCGACGACCGCCGGCCGCAGGTGCCGCGTAAACCACACCTCGTAGAGCGCCGCTGCCGGCGAGTCGAACCCGACTACGCCGTCCCAGCCCGTCAGGAGCTTCAGCGCGGCCGCCGTCCTGCCGTCCTGCTGTTGCTGCTGCGACTGGAGCGGCGCGAGCAGCGCCTGCAACCGCCGCGCGTGCAGCGACGCGTAGTCCATCTGCAACCGTTTCGAGTCCTCGATCCCGACCTTCGGCAGGCCGGACAGGACTTCCGTGATGCGGTTGAAGCGTGACGGATCGGTCCACTCGAACCCGATCTTGCGCTCGCGGTACGGGTAATCCGGCGGCAGGTTCATCTGGTTTGCCGAGCCCACCCAGCCGCGCGCCGGATTGAACTCGCTCGGCAGCGCGTCGCGGTCGTAGAACCCCGCCCACTCGTAGCGTCCGTCGCCGGGGACCGGCAGCAGCCCGTCCCAGTTCGGCCGGATCGGCGTCAGGCCGCCCGGAACCCAGGCGATGTTCCCGGCCGTGTCGGCGTAGACCTGATTTTCCGACGGCGAGCCCCAGCGGTTCATCGCCGCGAGGAACTGATCCCAGTCGCGCGCCCGCATGTAGTCGATGCTGCCGAAGTAAGGCGCCATGCCCGGCTCCAGCCACGCCGCGCGCACGGCATAGGCGCGGTGGTTCTGCGCATCATCCAATACGACCGGTCCATGCCGCGTGAACTTCATCTCGATCGTCCCGGCCTCGCGTCCCTTGACCGGCAGATCCTCCCGCACGATCCGCATCGGCTCCCAGCGCCCCTGGTAGCGGTACTCCTCGGGGTTCGCCGGGTTGGTTTCGTAGACGTAGAGGTCTTCCTGATCGATCCCGAAGATCGTCAGGCCGAAGGCGATCCGGTCGTTGTGGCCGATCGAAATGCCGGGCAAGGCCGGTTCGCCGGCGCCGATCACGTCGACGCCCGGCGCCGAGAGATGCGCTATGTAGCGCAGCGACGGGACCGAGTGCGCGCGGTGCGGGTCGTTCGCGAGGATCGGCCGTCCGGTCGCCGACTTCGCCGGGGAGATCGCCCAGTTGTTGCTGCCGATCGTGCCGGGATCGATGTCCGCGCCGGCTGCGGCGAACCGGGTCTCCGCACCGCCGTCGGGATCGGCGGCGCCGTTCAGCCGCTCCTTGGAGAACGGGACCTCCCGCGTCGCCAGCTTGTAGATGTCGAGGACGGCGCCGGGCACGGCGCATGGATCGAGACCGTCCGGCACGCTCGCTTGCCACGCCGGTTCCAGCCCCTTGCGCAGTTCGTCGGTGTCGAGCCCGGCCTTGCAGGCGACCTGCGCCCGCTCGACCTCGCTGGTCAGGTTGCGCGTGAGCCCGTGGCTGCGGATGCGCACCACGTCCTCGGGCGCCCAGGTCGCCGGCTCGTAGCCGAGGATCTTGAATTCCGGCGGCAGCAGCGACGGGTCGTTCCTGGTCGCCGCGACATAGGCGTTGATGCCGGCGACGAACGCTTCGGCGACGCGCTTCGCGTCCGAGCCGTAGGCGAGCCATTCCCGGTACATGTCGCCGCGATAGAGGAAGAGGCGGGCCGCGCGATCCTGCTCGGCATAGCCCGGACCGAAGACTTCGGCGAGCCTGCCGAGGCCGCGCCGCCGCCAGAGGTCGATCTGCCACAGGCGGTCGCGGGCGGCATTGAAACCCTGCGCGTAGAAAGCATCGTACAGCGTGCCGGCATAGATATGCGGAACGCCCCATTGGTCGATGAGGATCTCGGCGCGCTTCGTGAGGCCGGGCGCGGCGAAGCTTTGTTCCTGCCGCGGCGAGTCCTGACCGGTCTGCGCCGCGGGGGCCGCCCCGGCTGACAGCGCCGTCGCCGCAGCGGCGGCGGCGGCGAGCAGGGGCATCCGTCCAATTCGCATCGCGCTCCTCCTGTTGTCGTTTATCAAGCAGAGGCTAATCCGCTCAGCCATGCGCCGCCAGCAGCGCGGAGGGCTTCCCCTGAAGCGTCGCCCGCGGCTATATCCGACCAGGGATGCCTAACGGAACGCCACCGGATCTATTGGGCACTCTGAAGCCGCGACGCGGCGGCAACCGAATGGCTGGGGAGGAACCTATGGCTGCGAACAAGAAACTGCTCGTGCTGCCCGGTGACGGGATCGGTCCGGAAGTCATGCGCCAAGTGCTCCGGGTCATGGAGTGGTTCGACCGCCGGCGCATCGCGACGTTCGACGCGACCGAGGACGTGATCGGCGGCGCCGCGATCGACCGGCACGGCGTTCCCGTCACGGACGAGACCGTGGCGAAAGCGCAGGCCGCTGACGCGGTGCTGTTCGGCTCGGCCGGCGGCCCGAAATGGGACGAGCTGCCGTTCGCGCAGAAGCCGGAGCGCGGCCTGCTGCGGCTTCGCAAGGACATGGATCTCTTCGCCAACCTGCGGCCGGCGCCGGTGTTCGACGCGCTGGTCGGCGCCTCGACGCTGAAGCCCGAGGTGATCCGCGGGCTCGACCTGATGATCGTGCGCGAGCTGACCGGCGGCGTCTATTTCGGCGAGCCGCGCGGCGTCGAGACGCTGCCCGACGGCACCCGCCGCGGCATCAACACGCAGGTCTACACCTCGACCGAGGTGATCCGGGTCGCGCGGGTCGCCTTCGATCTGGCGCGCAAGCGGCAGAACCGGGTCTGCTCGGTCGAGAAGGCGAACGTGATGGAGTCCGGACGGATGTGGCGCGAGGAGGTGCAGAAGCTCCACGACGCCGAGTACCCGGACGTCGAGCTGAGCCACATGTATGCCGACAATTGCGCGATGCAGCTGGTGCGCAATCCGAAGCAGTTCGACGTGATCGTCACGGACAATCTGTTCGGCGACCTGCTGTCGGACTGCGCGGCGATGCTCACCGGGTCGCTCGGCATGCTGCCCTCGGCGTCGCTCGGCGCCGCCGATGCGAGCGGCCGGCGCAAGGCCCTTTACGAGCCGATCCACGGCAGCGCGCCGGACATCGCCGGGCAGGACAAGGCGAACCCGCTCGCCTCGATCCTCTCCTTCTCGATGATGTTGCGCTACTCGTTCGACATGAAGGACGAGGCCGACCTCGTCGACCGCGCGGTCGAGGCGGCGCTGAACGACGGCGTGCGCACCGGCGACATCGTCGAGCCGGGAATGCGGCCGGTCTCCACGACCGGCATGGGGGACGCCGTCCTGGCCCGGCTCGACAGGCTATCCGCCTCCTGAGTTCCGCGGCGGCTGCAACAATCCGGGGGGAAGCAGCGTCATGAACATCGACAAGAGCGACCTGAACCTTGTGCGCGTGCTGGGCGGCAACATGCAGGTCGCGACGATGCGCATGTTCGGCCTGATCGGCATCGTCGTCGTCATCGTCGGGACGCTGGTCTGGCTCGTCGCATAGGGACGCCGCTCTCTGGCGAAGCGCGGAAGGCGGTCGGCGACCGGCAGAATTTCAGGGACGGCGGGGCGGCCCGCCGACGCCTGCCTTCTCCAGTTCGCCTGTGAGCCGGCCGCCGAGCCACAGCGCGAGCATCCGGAAGTCGCTGTACAGCGACCATGCCGGGTGGCCGAAGGTCGCCGGACGATTGCCCTCCACCGCGAAATGGGCGATCCAGGCCATTGCGTAGCCGGCGGCCGGAGCGGCCGCGATCAGGCGCCAGTCTCCGGCGGCGAGTCCCGCGGCAAGCAGGCCCGCGCCGAGCGCCGTTCCGGCGTAATGCAATGCCCGGGTGTATGGACGGCGGTGCGCGCGCAGGTAGTGCGGCCAGAACGCCGCATAGTCCGGGATTGCGTCCCGGCCGGCCGCCGGGGCTTGCGATTCGGCTCCCCCCGGACTACGTGTGCTGTACTTCTGCCGTCCGTCTTCGAGAGAGCCTGCCATGGGATACAGAGTAGCCGTTGTCGGCGCGACGGGGAATGTCGGCCGCGAGATTCTGACGACGCTCGCGGAGCGCAAGTTCCCCGCCGATGAAGTCGTCGCCTTGGCGTCGGAGCGCTCGATCGGCAAAGAGGTCTCGTTCGGCGAGGACGACGTCCTGAAGGTCCACGACCTGGACAAGTACGATTTCCGCGGCATCGACATCGTCCTGTCGTCGCCGGGCGCCAAGGTGTCGGCGGTGCACAGCCCGCGCGCCGCGAAGGCCGGCGCGGTCGTGATCGACAACACCTCTTATTTCCGGATGGACCCGGATGTCCCGCTCGTCGTGCCCGAGGTGAACCCGCAGGCGATCGGCGGCTACAAGAAGCGCGGCATCATCGCCAACCCGAACTGCTCGACGATCCAGATGGTCGTCGCGCTGAAGCCGCTGCACGACCGCTTCAAGATCAAGCGGGTCGTCGTCGCGACCTATCAGTCCGTGTCGGGCGGTGGCCGCGACGCGATGGACGAGCTGTTCTCGCAGACGCGCGGCGTCTACGTGAACGATCCGATCCAGCCGGAGCGGTTCACGAAGCAGATCGCGTTCAACGTGATCCCGCACATCGACATCTTCATGGACGACGGCAGCACCAAGGAAGAGTGGAAGATGTCCGTCGAGACGCGGAAGATCCTCGATCCGGACATCGCCGTCACCGCGACCTGCGTGCGCGTCCCGGTCTTCGTCGGCCATGCCGAAGCGGTCAACATCGAGTTCGAGCGCGAGGTGGACGAGGACGAGGTGCGCGAGATCCTGCGCAGCGCGCCCGGCGTGGTCGTCATCGACCATCGCGCCGACGAGGGCTATGTCACGCCGGCCGAGGCCGCGGGCGACGATGCGGTCTATGTGAGCCGTATCCGTCGCGATCCGACGATCGCGAACGGGCTCAACATCTGGGTCGTCTCGGACAATCTGCGCAAGGGCGCCGCCCTCAACGCGGTGCAGATCGCCGAAGTCCTGGCCGAGCGGCACTTGCAGAAGAAGTCCGCGGCTTAGAGCCTACCGGAATAGGCTCTTAAGGCACGCTGCCTGACTGCTTTCTGTCTTTATCTCTCGTAGGAGAGAGGATGGAAGCAGCGAATTCCCGGTGTCAGGGCAAAACAGAACGGCGCCGAAAGGCGCCGTTCGCTTTGCGGGCGCCTCGATCAATACGGCTTCATCTTCTCCGCGCCGCGTGTCACGGTCCGTCCGGCGGCCGATATGTCTTCGCCGGCGCCTTCCGTGGTGTTGCAGGCCGACAGCAGCGAGGCGGCGCCTGAAAGCAGCAGCAGCGACAGGAACGCCATCGCGAGATTCTTCCGCATCTGTTTCTCCCTCGTATTAGGATCCCTTTGATCCAACAGTTGAGGCGCGAAACAGTTTCGTTTTTTCGCGTCGACGTAGAATGCCGGGAAGAGGGATCCCGGTGTTTCAGCGGATCCGCTCCGCGGCGAACCGGTGGGTCGGGTCGGCGATCCGGTCCTGCGCCGCGACGAGCTGCAGCTCGCGCGTGCCGGCACGGTGCGTCACGTCGAGCACGGCGAAGACCGCCGAGGCCGAGGCGGCGAGCGCCGCCGCCGTGTCGCCGTGCGATTTCAGCATGTGCGCGAGGAACAGCGCCGCAACCGTATCGCCCGCGCCGTTGACGTTGAGCGGCAGCAGCGGTGTCGCCACGCGCCACGCTCCGGCGGGCGAAACCGCGAGCATCTCGATCGTGTCCGCTGCCGCGTCGTCGCGCCGGACGCTGGTCACCAGCACCGTCGCCGGGCCTCGCACACGCAACTCGTCGGCCGCGGCGAGGGCGTCGCCGAGCGTCGCGACCGGGCGCCCGGTCAGGTACTCCAATTCGAACTGGTTCGGCGTCACGATGTCGGCGACCGGGATCACGCGGTCGCGGAAGAACTCCGGGATGCCGGGCCGCACGAAGACGCCGCGGCCGACGTCGCCGATCACCGGATCGCAGCAATAGAGCGCCGCCGGGTTCGCCGCCTTCACGTCGCGCACCGCCGCGAGGATCGTCTCGCCGAGCGCGGCGTCGCCCATGTAGCCCGACAGCACGGCGGCGCAGGACGGCAGCACGCCGCGCTCGCCGATGCCCTGGATCACCTCGGCGACCGCGTCCGGCTCGATGACGCGGCCGCGCCATGCGCCGTAGCCGGTATGATTCGAGAACTGCACGGTGTTGACCGCCCAGACCTCGAAGCCGAGGCGCTGAAGCGGGAAGACCGCCGCGGCGTTGCCGACATGCCCGTAGGCGACCCAGGACTGGATCGAGAGGATGTTCGTCGTCATGCCCCGATCATGTCGCGGCGGGCCGGCGCATGCAGCAGCAAATTCGTTCCGGTACAATCCCTTAAAGCATGGCCGGTAGACCGTTCCCGCGCAGGAAGGCGTCGACGTGCGGCGTCCGTCGCGGGATGGAATGCGTCCGGGGTTCGGTCGCGGCCCATTGCTCACCCCGCAGCTTGCCGGGGCAGGCCCTTGCCTCATGGGGCGCCGGAGATCAACGCACCGCGGGAGGAACGCTTAAAAGCGGGGTCCGTTGGAAGGTCGAGGGCGCGGAGAGGCGCCGGAGTCGAGCGCGCGGTGAAGCCTGCGTGCGGCGTACCCGCTTGCCGACGTCGCATGGCAGGGCTGCGACAGGGCGCAGCAGTTGACAGCATCATTGCAATCCCCATCTCTCATCTCACAGTTTTGAATAATTCTAATGAACGGAGTTTCTGATGGAAGGTCGCAAAGTCCCCGGTGACGTCGTGTTCCGCACGCGCGTCCGCGACGAGAGCGTCGATGGAGAAAACCCGTTCCGCTGGCAGGACGTGAAGGCGGAGGACCTGTTCAAGGGACGGCGCGTCGTCGTGTTCTCGCTTCCGGGCGCGTTCACGCCGACGTGCTCGAACAAGCAGTGCCCGTCCTATGATCTCGCCTACAACGATTTCCGCTCGCTCGGCGTCGACGACGTCTACTGCATCAGCGTCAACGACGCGTTCGTGATGCATCAGTGGGGCAAGAACCTCAACCTCAAGAACGTCAAGCTGGTCCCCGACGGCAACGGCGCCTTCACGCGCCGCATGGGCATGCTCGTCGACAAGGAGCATCTCGGCTTCGGCTACCGGAGCTGGCGCTATGCGATGGTCGTCAATGACGGAGTCGTCGAGAAGTGGTTCGAGGAGCCCGGCATCAACGATGTCGGCGAGGATGCCGATCCCTACGTTGTGACCAACCCCGAGAACGTGCTCGACTACCTGCAAAGCAGGAAGCGCTGAGCGCGATCGGGCATCCGCCTTCACGTTTCATGATCTACCGAGGGGCGGCCGGGAAACCGGCCGCCCCTTTCGCCGTTCATGACGGGTCCGCCCCGCCGTACGGAGAGGTGCGCGCGGGGCGGCGGGACTGCGGCAGGAGGAGCGGCTGTCCGCCTGCCGGGCTTGCTCTATATAGTGCCGCCGCTTCACGAGACGAGGAGGTCCGCCGATGCCCGCCACCGCGCGCCCGCGCCGCAGCATGCTGTATATGCCGGGGTCGAACCCGCGTGCGCTTGAGAAGGCGCGGACGCTTGCCGCCGACGCCTTGATCTT
>DASWRT010000109.1:0-8026 GCA_036403035.1 Allostellaceae bacterium
CCGGGCGGTTCCCCGTGCGAGGACGCGCCTATGCCGCAGCAGCTCCTGAAGTTCGTGTCGGTCGACAAGCAGATGCCGCACAAGCGCGCTGCCGACGAGCGCCGCCACGACTTCCGCGAGATCTATGACGATTTCACCACGGCGAAGGCGGCCGAGCAGGCGAGCCGGTGCTCGCAGTGCGGCATCCCGTTCTGCCAGGTGCACTGTCCGCTGCAGAACAACATTCCGGATTGGCTGATGCTGACGGCGCAAGGCCGTCTTGAGGAGGCCTACGAGGTCTCCTCCGCCACCAACAATTTCCCGGAGATCTGCGGGCGCATCTGCCCGCAGGACCGGCTCTGCGAAGGCAATTGCGTGATCGAGAAGGGCTTCTCCTCGATCACGATCGGCTCGGTCGAGCGGTACATCACCGAGACGGCGTTCGCGAACGGCTGGGTGAAGCCGCCCGCGCCGGCGCGCGAGCTGCCGCAGTCCGTCGGCATCATCGGCGCCGGACCGGCCGGGCTGGCGGCTGCCGAGCAGCTCCGCCGCAAGGGCTATCAGGTCCATGTCTACGACCGGTACGACCGTGCCGGCGGCCTGATGATCTACGGCATTCCCAGCTTCAAGCTGGAGAAGAGCGTCGTCGCGCGGCGGCATGCGCTGCTCGCCGAGGGCGGCGTGCAATTCCACCTCAACTTCGAGGTCGGCCGCGACGCGACGCTCGACGAGCTGCGGGAGCGGCACGACGCGGTGCTGATCGCGACCGGCGTCTACAAGGCCCGCGCGATGGCCTGCCCCGGCATCGGGCTCGGCAACATCGTTCCCGCACTCGACTACCTGACCACCTCGAACCGCAATGGCCTCGGCGACGCGGTGCCGGCGTTCGACGACGGGTCGCTGAACGCGGCCGGCAAGAACGTCGTGGTGGTCGGCGGCGGCGACACCGCGATGGACTGCGTCCGCACCGCGGTCCGCCAGGGCGCCCGCTCGGTGCGATGCCTGTACCGCCGCGACCGGCAGAACATGCCGGGCTCGCAGCGCGAGGTCGGCCACGCCGAGGAGGAAGGCGTCGAGTTCGTCTGGCTGTCGGCGCCCGAGGCGTTCATCGGGGAAGCCGGCGGCACGGTGCAGCAGGTCCGCGTGCATCGCATGCATCTCGGCATGCCGGACTCGACCGGCCGGCAGGCGCCGGAACCGGTCGACGGCAGCGAGTTCATGCTCGACGCCGATCTCGTCATCATGGCGCTCGGCTTCGATCCCGAGGACGTGCCGACCCTGTTCGGCGCGCCGGAGCTGACGGTGACCCGCTGGGGAACGATCAAGGCCGACTTCACGACGCTGATGACCTCGCTCGACGGCGTCTTCGCAGCCGGCGACATCGTGCGCGGCGCCTCGCTCGTCGTCTGGGCGGTACGCGACGGCCGCGACGCGGCCGAGCAGATCCATCAGTACGTCCGGCGCAAGGCTGCGGCTCGCCCGGTCGGGACCGACGTCGCCGCCGCCGTCGCGGCAGAATAATCGCGGTCGCCTTAGGGCGGCGGCACCATCAATTTGCGTCTTCGCGTCCGTCCGATCGGGTCGGACGCGGTCAGCCCGGGAGGACGGGATGAGCTACGTCGACCAGTACCGCGCCAACGCACAGCACCTCGCGGCTCACGGCCTCTACGACCCGGCGGACGAGCATGACGCCTGCGGCGTCGGCTTCGTCGCGGCGATCGACGGCAAGCCGCGGCGCAGCGTGGTCGAGGCGGGCATCAACGCGCTGAAGGCGGTGTGGCACCGCGGCGCGGTCGACGCCGACGGCAAGACCGGCGACGGCGCCGGGATCCATGTCCAGATCCCGCAAGACTTCTTCCGCGAGCATGTCCGCGTCACCGGCAACGAACCCGGTCCGGGCGAGCTGGCGGTCGGCATGGTGTTCCTGCCGCGCACCGACCTCGATGGCCAGGAGCGGTGCCGCAGCATCGTCGAGACCGAGATCCTACGTTTCGGCTACACGATCCACGGCTGGCGCCAAGTCCCGGTGAACATCGACATCATCGGCGAAAAGGCGAACGCGACCCGGCCGGAGATCGAGCAGATCATGGTCGCCGGCACGCCGGGAACCGAGGCCGACCGGTTCGAGCGCGATCTCTACCTGATCCGCCGCCGCATCGAGAAGCAGGCGATCGCGGACCAGATCAAGGATTTGTACATCTGCTCGCTGTCGAGCCGCTCGATCATCTACAAGGGCATGTTCCTCGCCGAGCAGCTCACCTCCTTCTATCCGGACCTGCTCGACGAGCGGTTCGTATCGAGCTTCGCGATCTACCACCAGCGATACTCGACCAACACCTTCCCGACATGGCCCCTGGCGCAGCCGTTCCGGATCCTCGCCCACAACGGCGAGATCAACACGGTGCGCGGCAACTTCAACTGGATGAAGAGCCACGAGACGCGGATGGAATCCGCGGCGTTCGCCGGGCACATCGAGGACATCAAGCCGGTGATCCAGGTCGGCAGCTCCGATTCGGCCTCGCTCGACGCGGTGTTCGAGGTGCTCGTGCGCGCCGGCCGCTCGCTGCCGATGGTCAAGACGCTGATGGTGCCCGAGGCGGCCGGCAGCGAGCGGACGATGCCGGAGGCGCACCGCGCGCTCTACAGCTACTGCAACTCGGTGATGGAGCCCTGGGACGGTCCGGCGGCGCTCGCCATGACCGACGGGCGCTGGGTGCTCGCCGGCATGGACCGCAACGGCCTGCGGCCGATGCGCTACGCGATCACCGCCGCCGGGCTGCTCGTCGCCGGCTCCGAGACCGGCATGGTGCGGCTCAACGAGGCCGAGATCATGGAGAAGGGCCGGCTCGGGCCCGGCCAGATGATCGGCGTCGACCTCGCCGCCGGCAGGATGTACCGCGACCGCGAGATCAAGGACATGCTGTCGTCGGGCCGGCCGTTCGCGAAATGGGTCGAGAACATCACCGTCATCGACGACATCGTCAGGACGCGGACGGAGACGGTCGAGTTCGCGCGCGACGAGCTGCGTCGCCGTCAGGTGGCGGTCGGCTGGAGCCTCGAGGACCTGGAACTGATCCTCCAGCCGATGGTCGAGGACGGGAAGGAGGCGGTCGGCTCGATGGGCGACGACACGCCGCTCGCCGTGCTGTCCGACCTCTATCGCGGGCTGCACCACTTCTTCCGGCAGAATTTCAGCCAGGTCACCAACCCGCCGATCGACAGCCTGCGCGAGCGGCGGGTGATGACGTTGAAGACGCGCCTCGGCAACCTCGGCAACATCCTCGACGAGGACGACACGCAGTGCAATCTGCTGCAGCTCGACTCGCCGGTGCTGTCGAACGCCGAGTTCGCGGCAATGCGCGCCTACATGGGCGACACTGCGGTCGAGATCGACGCGACCTTCGACGCGGTGGGCACCGAATCGGCCACGGCGGCGCTGCGTGACGGCATCCGCCGTATCCAGCAGGAAGCGGAGGACGCGGTGCGCGGCGGCTGCACCCACGTCATCCTCTCCGACCACGCGACCACCCCCGGCCGCGCGCCGATCCCGATGATCCTGGCGACCGGCGCGGTACACTCGCACCTGGTCCGCCAGCAGCTCCGCACCTTCACCTCGCTGAACGTCCGCTCGGGCGAATGCCTGGACGTGCATTACGTCGCGGTGCTGATCGGCGTCGGCGCCACGACGGTCAACGCCTATCTCGCGCAGGAGACGATCGCCGACCGGCATCGCCGTGGCCTGCTCGGCGGAATCACGGTGGAAACGGCGATCGCCCGCTACAAGAAGGCGCTCGACGAAGGTCTCCTGAAGATCATGTCGAAGATGGGGATCTCGGTGATCTCCTCGTACCGCGGCGCCTATAATTTCGAGGCGATCGGCCTGTCCCGCACGCTCGTCGCCGAATTCTTCCCCGGCATGCCGTCGCGCATCTCCGGCATCGGCCTCGCCGGCATCCAGCGCCGCGTCCTGGAGATGCACAGGCGCGCCTTCGCCGAGGACTTCATGGCGCTGCCGGTCGGCGGCTTCTACCGCTACCGGCGCGGCGGCGAGCTGCACGCCTTCGACGGCAACCTGATCCACGTGCTGCAGACCGCGGTCGCCAACGACTCCTACGCGACCTACAAGCGGTATGCCGAGGGGGTGCGGAAGATGCCCCCGGTCAACCTCCGCGACCTGCTCGATTTCCGGCTCAGGCGGCCGGCGGTCTCGGTCGACGAGGTCGAATCGATTACCGAACTGCGCAGGCGGCTCGTCTCTCCCGGCATCTCCCTTGGTGCGCTCGGCCCCGAGGCGCACGAGACGCTGTCGATCGCGATGAACCGCATCGGCGCCAAGTCGGACAGCGGCGAGGGCGGCGAGGACTCGGCGCGCTACAAGCCCCGCCGCAACGGCGACAACCCGTCCTCGGCGATCAAGCAGGTGGCGAGCGGCCGCTTCGGCGTCACCGCCGAATACCTGACCAACTGCCGCGAGCTGGAGATCAAGGTCGCGCAGGGCGCCAAGCCCGGCGAGGGCGGCCAGCTCCCCGGCTTCAAGGTCACCGAGATGATCGCGCGTCTCCGGCACTCGACGCCGGGCGTCACGCTGATCTCGCCGCCGCCGCACCACGACATCTATTCGATCGAGGATCTGGCGCAGCTCATCTACGACCTGAAGCAGATCAACCCGGACGCCAAGGTCTGCGTGAAGCTGGTGGCGCGCTCGGGGATCGGCACGATCGCGGCCGGCGTCGCCAAGGCCAAGGCCGACGTGATCCTGATCTCGGGCCATGGCGGCGGCACCGGCGCCAGTCCGCAGACCTCGATCAAGTATGCCGGCGCCCCCTGGGAGATGGGCCTGTCCGAGGCGCATCAGGTGCTGGTGCTGAACCGTCTGCGGCACCGCGTGCGGCTCAGGGTCGACGGCGGCATCAAGACCGGCCGCGACGTCGTGATCGCGGCGATCCTCGGCGCCGAGGAGTTCGGCCTCGGCACGGCGAGCCTCGTCGCGATGGGCTGCATCCTGGTGCGGCAGTGCCACTCCAACACCTGCCCGGTCGGCATCTGCACGCAGGACGAGGAGCTGCGCGCCAAGTTCGAGGGCACGCCCGAGAAGGTCGTGAACCTCTTCAGCTTCGTCGCCGAGGAGGTGCGCGAGATCCTCGCCTCGCTCGGCGCGCGGACGCTCAACGAGATCATCGGCCGCACCGACCTGCTGGCGCAGGTCAGCCGCGGCAGTTCCGACCTCGACGACCTCGACCTCAACCCGATCCTCGCCCAGGCCGACCCCGGCGACTACCCGCGCTACTGCACGCTCGAAGGCCGGAACGAGGTGCCGGAAACGCTCGACGCGCAGATGATCAAGGACGCGCAGGCGCTGTTCGAGGCCGGCGAGAAGATGCAGCTCGCCTACAACGTGCGGAACACGCACCGCGCGGTCGGCACGCGGCTCTCGTCGATGATCACGCGGCGGTTCGGCATGACCGGGCTGCAGCCCGACCATGTGACGGTGCGGCTCCGCGGCTCGGCCGGGCAGTCGCTCGGCGCCTTCGCGGTGCAGGGTCTGAAGCTCGAAGTGTTCGGCGACGCCAACGACTATGTCGGCAAGGGCCTGTCGGGCGGCACGATCGTCATCCGCCCGATGACGTCGAGCCCGCTGGTCTCCAATAAGAACACGATCATCGGCAACACCGTCCTGTATGGCGCGACCGCGGGCAGGCTGTTCGCGGCCGGTCAGGCGGGCGAACGGTTCGCGGTGCGCAACTCCGGCGCCGATGTGGTCGTGGAAGGCTGCGGCTCGAACGGCTGCGAGTACATGACCGGCGGCACCGTGGTGATCCTCGGCTCGGTCGGCACCAACTTCGCGGCCGGAATGACCGGCGGCATCGCGTTCGTCTACGACGCCGAGGACACGCTTCCGCATCGGATCAACCCGGACACGGTGATCTGGCAGCGCGTCGAGACGCCGTACTGGGACGGCGTGCTGCGCGGCCTCGTCGAGGAGCACGTCGCGTCGACGCAGTCGCGAGTCGCCGAGAAGCTGCTGATCGACTGGGAACGCGAGGTCGGCCGGTTCTGGCAGATCGTGCCGAAGGAGATGCTGGCGCGGCTGGCCGAACCGCTCCGTCTCGACGAAGCGGAGGTCGCGGCGGGCGACGACTGACACGGTCGGCATCGGTGGAACGCCGGGCCGAAAGGCCGCTCTCCCGCGTTCACCGGGAGAGCGGCCCTCTCTTTTTATCGCAGCGCGGACGACGCTACCGCAGCGAGGACCATGTGATGACGGCGAGAGAGATCGACGAGACGCGGGCCGTGGCCAACCTGCCGGGCCTGGACATCGAGATCCGGCACCGCCGCGCGCCCGAGGAGAACGCGGAGCTGGTATCGATCACGATGCGCGCGACGCCCTCCTTCGACGCCTTCGCCACGGCGCTGCGCGGCGGCCCCGCCCTGCCGTGGCTGGCGATGGCGCCGTTCGGCATGACGGCGGTCGGCGGCTTCAACCCGTTCGCGCCCTGGCTCGCGATGATGCAGGCCTGGAGTTCGTTCCTGGGCGGCTCGCCGCTCCCGCTGCTCGGCGCCGCCGACGCGCCGCCGCTGCCACAGTCGTCGACGATCGATAAACCTGGACGGGATTAGGCTGCTGCCTATTCCGTCGGTTCCCTGTATCGTCGACGGTAACAATTCGAGCGGCCAACCTGACCGGCGCCATGCGCATCCTCTATCACTTCTGGCTTTCCCCCTTCGCCCGCAAGATCCGCATCGTCCTCAAGGAGAAGAACCTTGAGTTCACGCTGAAGCTCGAAAAGATGTGGGAGCGGCGCGCCGAGTTCCTCGCGCTCAACCCGGCGGGCGACGTGCCGGTGCTGATCGAGCCGGACGGCACCGTGCTCGCCGACTCGACGGCGATCGCCGAGTATCTCGACGAGGTCCATCGCGAGAAGCTGCTGCTCGGCATCAACCCGGCCGATCGCGCCGAAGTGCGCCGGCTCGTCGGCTGGTTCGACGTCAAGATGAACCAGGAAGTGACCGAGCACCTCGTCGGCGAGAAGATGACGAAGCGCTTCTCCGGCGTCGGCCAGCCGAACTCCAGCGCGATCCGCGCCGGCAAGGCGAACATCGCCCACCACCTGGATTATATCGGCTATCTGATCGAGCGGCGGCGCTGGCTCGCCGGCGACCACTTCTCGCTGGCCGACATTGCCGCCGCGGCGCATCTTTCGACAATCGACTATCTGGGCGACGTGCCGTGGGACAACCACGAGCCGGCCAAGGAATGGTACGCCCGGATCAAGTCCCGCCCGAGCTTCCGCCCCCTCCTCGCCGACCACGTCCCCGGCAGCCACCCGCCGCCGCACTACGCCGACCTGGATTTCTGAAAGAGAAAAGAAAGTTTCAATCGGGGATCGGGGAGATAAAAAGGAACGCTTTGACGCGAAGGCCGCAAAGGACACGTGACGGACGCAGAGGAAATTTATTGCGCGCCTCCGGCGCGCAGCGAATCAGATTCCCGTCCTTAGCGAAACTTGCGACCTTCGCGTTAGAGCGTGAATATTCTTCTTTCTCTTATCCCCCGGTCCCCTTTTCAGGTTCTTCCCGTTTTATCGCCTCTTCGCCGGTGCGGCCGAAGCCGGAGCCGGCCTATCCGCCGCTCCGCCCCTGACGTCGAGCCGCTCGATGTTCGCCTTCGCCGCCTCGTCGGCCGGCGTGTTCGGGGCAAGCAGGCTGACCTGGACCCAGTCCCGGCGGGCGCCGTTGGCGTCTCCCTTGATGCGGCGGATATTGCCGCGCTCCAGCAGCGCTTCGGGTGATTCCGGGGCGAATTTCAGGGCCTTCTCGACGTCGGCGAGCGCCGCGTCGTACTGTTTCAGCTCCCGGTGCGCCGAAGCGCGATAGATCAGTGCGTCGGCCCGCCGCGGCTCCAGTTCGACCGCGCGGTCGAGGTCGGCGATGGCCTCCGCGTAATGCTTGGTCGCGGCGAAGGCTTCCGAGCGGTCGATCAACAGGTCCGGGTCGTTCGGGGTGATGCCGAGCGCGTCGGTAAGCGCGCCCTGCGCGCGGTCCGGCT
>DASWRT010000110.1:0-2578 GCA_036403035.1 Allostellaceae bacterium
GCTCACGGGTGCTCCCGAGAGCAACCCGGTCGCCGTGAGCGGCCCGCAGAACCTCGCCTATGTGATCTACACCTCCGGCTCCACGGGCCAGCCCAAGGGGGTGATGGTTCGGCACGCAGGAGCGGTCAACCTGGGGGCGGCAATCGGGCCGGTCCTGGCGATCGGCGCGGATCGGCGTCTTCTGCAGTTTGCCTCACTGAGCTTCGATGCGTCGGCTTGGGAGATCTTGACGGCGCTGCTGAGCGGTGCCGCGCTGGTCATGTCGGCTGCCGATCGTCTGCTTCCTGGTCGGGATCTGGCGGCGGTCATGAGGGCGCATGAGGTGAGCCATGCGACATTGCCGCCGACGGCGCTGGCGGCGATGGCAGAGGAAGACCTCGGCCCATGCGGGACCCTGGTGGTAGCGGGCGAGGCGTGCTCCGGCGAACTGGTGCGCCGCTGGTCTCGCGGCCGCCGCATGCTGAATGCCTACGGTCCGACCGAGGCGACGGTCTGCGCGACGATCAGCGATCCGCTGGCTGGGGACGAGACACCACCGATCGGGCGTCCGATCGCGAATGTGCAGGTCTACGTCCTGGACGGTGACCTGCAACCGGTTCCGGTCGGCGTCGCGGGCGAGCTGCACATTGCCGGAGTTGGTTTGGCGCGGGGCTATCTGCATCGTCCGGATCTGACGGCGGAAAGGTTCATTCCAAACCCCTACGGCGCTGCCGCCGGGGAGCGGATGTACAGGACCGGCGACCTTGTGCGGTATCTGCCGGACGGCGCGATCGAATATCTCGGACGGCTCGACGATCAGGTGAAGGTCCGCGGCTTCCGGATCGAGCTGGGCGAGATCGAGGCGGCGCTGGCGGCGATACCCGAGGTTCGCGCGGCCGTGGCGCTGGCCCGGGAGGATCAGCCGGGCGACAAGCGGCTGGTCGCCTATGTGGTAATGGATGCGGCGCCGGGAGAAGGAAGCGAGGGTGCTTCGGCACGGTTGCGGGGCGCTCTGCTGAAGTCGCTTCCGGAGTACATGGTTCCCTCGCATTTCGTCGTGCTTGACGAGTTGCCGCTGACGGCGAACGGCAAGGTCGACCGCACGAAGCTGCCGGCGCCGGACGTGACGCGCGGCGAGGCTGCCGCGTACGTGGCGCCGCGCGACGCCACGGAGGAGATCGTTGCGGGGATCTGGTCGGCGGTCCTGCGACTGGACCGGGTCGGCGTGCACGACAATTTCTTTGCCCTTGGCGGTCATTCGCTGCTGGCGACGCAGGTGATCTCGAAGCTGCGTGCCGCGTTCGCGATCGAGGTGTCGCTTCGGGCGTTGTTCGAGGCGCCGACGGTTGCGGAGCTGAGCGCTCGGCTCGCGGCGCTGCGCGCGGCGGATGCCGCCGCAGCGCCACCGCCGATCGAGAGAGTGGCGCGGGACGATCAGGCGTTGCCGGTGTCGTATGCGCAGCAGCGCCTGTGGTTCCTAGATCAACTGGAGCCCGGCAACCCGTTCTACAACATAGCCGGGGCGGTACGGCTTCGGGGCGCGCTCGATGTCGAAGCGCTGCGGGCGACGCTGACCGAGATCGTCCGGCGTCACGAGGTCCTGCGGACGCGCTTCGACGCGATCGACGGCATGCCGGTGCAAGTGATCGAGCCGGAAGGTTTTCCGGCGCTGGCGACGACCGACTTGAGCGGCTTGCCGGCGGAGGAGCGGGAGAGGCGGGCGCAGGCGCTGGCGCTTGAGGAAGCGCGAACGCCGTTCGACCTTACGAAGGGGCCGCTGATCCGGGGAACGGTGCTCCGGATGTCCGATCACGACCACCTGATGCTGCTGACGGTGCACCACATCGTCTCGGACGGCTGGTCGATGGCTGTGCTGTTCGGGGAGATCGGCGCGCTCTACGGAGCCTATGTCGCGGGCCGTTCGTCCCCGCTGCCCGAGCCGGCCGTTCAATACGCCGACTTTGCAGGATGGCAGCGGCGATATCTGTCGGGGGCGGTGCTGGACCGGCAGGTGTCGTACTGGAAGGAGCAGTTGTCCGACGCGCCGGAACTGCTGGCGTTGCCGACGGATCGTCCGCGGCCTTCGGCGCCGAGCTATCGCGGGGCGCATCTCGGATTAGCGATCCCGGCGCCGCTCGCGGAGGCGTTGCGCGGGTTGAGCCGCCGGGCGGGAGCGACGCTGTTCATGACGCTGGCGGCAGCCTTCAACGTGCTGCTGTGGCGCTATAGCGGTCAGCGAGACATCTGTCTCGGGACGCCGATCGCGAACCGGACGCGGAGCGAGATCGAGGGCCTGATCGGGTTCTTCGTGAACACGCTGGTCCTGCGCACGCACGTCGATCACGACGCGGAATTCCTGTCGCTGCTGGATCAGGTCCGTCAGACGGCGCTGGAGGCGTATGCACACCAGGACGTGCCGTTCGAGCATCTGGTCGAAGTGCTGGAGCCGGTGCGGCATCTGAGCCATTCGCCGCTGTTCCAGGTGATGCTGGTGCTGCAGAACGCGCCGATGGAGGCGGTCGCGCTGCCGGGGTTGGAACTGCGGCCTCTGGCGATCGAGAGCGGCACGTCGAAGTTCGATCTGACGGTCAGCCTGACG
>DASWRT010000111.1:0-28691 GCA_036403035.1 Allostellaceae bacterium
TTCTACGGCTACCGGCGGATCACGGCGCTGCTGCGCCAGCAGGGCTGGGCGGTGAACCACAAGCGGGTGCAGCGGCTGCGGCGGACCGACAACCTGCTGTGCGTGACGGGACGGACGTTCCGCCCGGCGACGACGGACAGCCGGCACCGGTTTGCGGTCTACCCGAACCTGGCGCGGCAGATGCTGCCCAGCGGCGCGAACCAGCTCTGGGTGGCGGACATCAGTGCGCCATGACGGCGAGGAGGAAGAGATGGATTAAATCGCGACCTCCTTTCCTGCTGGCGATCGACCGACCGCTGCGATGCGGTCCGATCCAGGAAGGAGCCTGGATCGAAGGGGTCTGTCCAATCGTGCCGGGTTCCGACGGCCCGAAGAAAAGCTGACGGACCGAACTGTACCGGACGCCGCCATCCCCGGCGGGCCGGGCTACCACACGTCTCATGGCGAGGTGACGAAGCGTGCGCCGGAAGCCTCTGTATTTAGCGGCCAAGACTCCCACGCAGCCGGATGGGGTGGGGAGCAAACGCGGATCCGATCCGGTCGGGCGTGATGTTCCCGACTGGTGGGTGCGGCACGGCATCGGCGATAGCCGGCCAGCCAACCGACCCGATGACGGTGATCTCCTCGGCGACCGTCATCCTGTACCGCCAGGGGTAGAGCACGCCGCCTAACAGACACAGGTTGAGAGCCGGAACATGGGAACCCTGACCTGCCGCTCGGGATCGGACCCGAGCTAGCCGCGGAGACCGGAGATGGCGGAATCAGGGGGCGGAGCCTGCATAGTAGTCAGCGCGCGGGAAAGCCGCGTACACGGCGAAGGCAGGCAGGGAACCGATCGAGGTGCCGCGACGGAGGAACCGCCCGTGGACTCGGGCGATCAGGCCGACGAGGCCTGGCTCCTCGGCATTCAACGCACGCTCTATCAGTGGAGCAGGAACCATCCCGACGAGCGCTACCGCGATCTGTGGAACTGGGTCACTGACCCCCGCAATCTCCGGTGCGCCTGGCGGCGGATCGCCCGCAATAAGGGGCGACGCACCGCCGGGGTCGACGGGGTGACGGTCGCGAACATCCGCTTGACGATGGGCGAAGAGGTGTTTCTCGAACGCCTCCGAGAGGACCTGCGGAACGGCCGGTATCAACCGAGCCCGTCACGCCGGAAACTCATCCCGAAGCCGGGCAAACCGGGGAAGTTCCGAGCCCTGGGGATTCCGACCGTGCGCGATCGCGTCGTCCAAGGCGCGGTCAAAAACCTTCTGGAGCCGATCTTCGAGGCGACGTTTTGGCATGTCTCGTACGGGTTCCGACCCGGACGCGGCTGTCATGGCGCCTTGGAACATATCCGCATGACCATGCGACCGCGGGCCAAGGCCGACGACGGCCGACGCCAGCGGAAGCCCTACCAGTGGATCATCGAAGGCGACATCAAGGGGTGTTTCGACCATATCGATCACCACAAACTGATGCAGCGCATCCGCACCCGCATCAGCGATGTGAAGGTGGCCCGATTGCTCGGGCGCTTCTTGAAGGCCGGCGTTCTGACGGACGGCATTGTCCTTCCAACGAACGAAGGAACGCCTCAAGGCGGGGTGATCTCACCACTACTCGCCAATATCGCCCTCGGGGTCATCGAGGAGCGATATGAGCGGTGGACGCACCATCGCCGGAAGATCCAAGCCCGCCGCACCTGTGATCCGGTGACGGCGGCGCTGCGGGCACGCACGAGCGACCGTAAGGCGGGACGGCCGGTGTTCTTCCCGGTGCGATATGCCGACGACTTCGTGATCCTCGTCGCAGGAACTCGCGAGCAGGCCGAGCAAGAAAAGGCAGCGCTCGCAGATTACCTACGCGAGAGCATGGGGCTCGAGCTATCGATCGAGAAGACCCGGGTCTCCGATCCGATCGAGGGATTCGAGTTCCTCGGACACCGGGTCCGCTATAAGTGGCATCCCCGGTTCGGCTTTATGCCGCGGATCGAAATCCCGACGGCCAAGCGGGCGGATCTTCGGTACCAGGTGAAGCAAATGACCAATCGCTCAACGACGACTTGGTCTTTGTCGCACCTTCTCCAGAAGCTCAATCCCCTCCTGCGGGGCTGGGCCAACTACTTCCGCTTCTGCACGGGTGCCGGCCGTCTGTTTGCGAGCCTCGACCTCTATGTCGGGGACCGCATCTGGCGGTGGCTCATGAAGAAGCATAGTGGTCTGAAGCGGCGGCGGACGACGTTACGGCGCATGCCGAGTCGTCTCAAGCCGCCTCGCCGCGTCTGGCGGGAAGGACGGACCGAACAGTTCCTCCTCTCCTCCTTGCGCGTCGAGCGGTTCCGGCGGGGATGGATGCGCACGCCTGCATACGCCATGGTTCCTGGAGAGCCGGATGCATAACGAAAGGTGCACGTCCGGTTCGGAGGGCGGGCGTCGGAAACCGACGGCGGCGACGCCGCACGGCGCTGACGCTCGACCTTACCGTACATCCCGATCGGGCGCATCCCGATCGGGCGCGGCTTCCTCTATCTCGTGGCGGTGATCGATTGGGCCAGCCGGACGGTTCTGTCCTGGCGGCTGTCGAACACCATGGACGTGTCGTTCTGCGTGGCGGCGCTTGAGGAGGCGCTGGCGCGCTTCGGCACGCCGGCGATCTTCAACACCGACCAAGGCAGCCAGTTCACCAGTGCCGCCTTCACCGATACGCTGGCGGCGGCCGGGGTTCGCATCTCGATGGACGGCCGCGGCCGCTGGATGGACAACGTCTTCATCGAGCGACTGTGGCGCAGCCTGAAGCACGAGGACGTCTATCTCAAGGGCTACGCTGACGGCCGCGAGGCGCAGGCCGGGATCGCCGCTTGGGTCGCCTTCTACAATCTCCGGCGGCCGCATATGGCATTGGGAAATCGCACGCCGATGGCAGTCTGGCGCGATGGCGTCACCGCTGCGCTTGGCGAAAGGGCTGTGGACATGACGCTGCGCTTGGACAACGCTGACGCGTTGCCCACATGCCCACAGCCGCCGCAGCCACAGCAGGTTCTTATCGCGTGAGGGTTTGAGGAGAACGGAGCGGCCACGCTTCCAACTACCATACCGGCATCACTGGTCCTCGACGGCGGGTCCACCTCACTGGTCGCGGTGACGTTCCGATCGGCGGTGGACGATCCGCAAGGGTTTGCCACCTCGAAAGCGGTTGGCGCCCACTTCGGCCTGACGCCGAAGAAGTACCAGTCCGGCGAGACGGACGTGACCGGTGCGGTCAGCAAGGTCGGCGACGCGCTGGTGCGCACAGCGCTTTACGAGGCAGCGCACATCATGCTCACCCGCGCGGTGCGCTTCTCGGGGCTGAAGCGCTGGGCGATGAACGTCGCCACGCGACGCGGCATGAAGCGAGCCAAGGTGGCCCTGGCACGGAAGCTGGCGGTCGTTCTGCACGCGATGTGGCGCGACGGCACCGACTTCCGCTGGGGTAAGGAGGCCGCAGCCGCGGCGTAATGAGGAGGAACACGCGTTTGGGCGCGGTGGTGTAGCCCCGCTCCTCGGAGGTCCCGTCGCCGGGACGATGGAAGCGGTGAAGCCGGGAGTAGTGCCGTCGAGCGTCCTTCGGGACGGATCACGCGCCTTAGATGGGCTCGCCGCCTCCTCTCTGACCGCATGATGTGGCGGCCTCGTGCTGACCACGGACAGGAGCATGAAACCTGCGACGAGACATCACTCGAGGACTTGACGCCAAACGGCCCATTACAGAAGCACCAACCCGGCCATGCATAGCTCGGATCAGGCGTAGACCGAAACCAACGGCGGGTCCGGCAGCGGGATCATGTCCAGGAACGCGGCCGCCGCGGCGTTGGCCGGCGGACCGCCGTCCCGGTCATGGCTCGCGTGGACGACCGCAAGCTCCCAGCAGATTTCGGGCGGGAGGAGTTCCGCGCAGGCCACCGGCGCGCGGCGATCGTCGCTGTTCCGCGCCGTCACCAGGGCCTCCGGCGCCAGTGCAATGCCAAGCCCCAGGCTCGCCAAGTCGAGCAGCGCCGCGATGTCGTTGACTTCGAACGCCGTCCGCCGCTCGATCCCGGCCTCGGCGAAGGTCCGGTCGACCAGCCGGCGCGTCCCCCAATCCGCCTGAAAATCGATGAAGGTCTCGCCGGCGATCCGGTCGAGCGGGACATCCCGCCGGCCGGCAAGCGGGTGGGTCGGCGCGCACGCGACGACAAGGGCCTCGCAGGCCAGCATCGTCGCGACGACGTCTTGCGGCGGCGGCCCGAACAGCGGGACGAAGGCGAGGTCGATGCTTCGATCCCGGATCCTGTCGAACAGGGCCGCCGAACCGCCCTGGCGCAGATGGATCTCCACGCCCGGATGCGCCGCGTGAAAGCGGCCGATCAGGGCGGGCAGATCCAGGAACGGGGCGAGGCTCTGCACGGTGCCGATGGACAGCGTGCCGCGCTGCAACCCCTGCACGGCGGCGACGGCCTCCCGCGCGACGCGCGCCGCCGCCAGGACGCGCCGCGCTTCGTCCAGGAGGACACGGCCCGCCGACGTCATCTCGACGCGCCGCGTGCTCCGCCGGAACAGATCGACGCGCAGTTCCGCCTCGAGCGCCCGGATCGACGCGGACAGACCGGACTGGACGATGTTCAGCCGCCGGGCCGCCCGCGTGAAATGCTGCTCCTCGGCAACGGCGACGAAGTGCTCAAGGTGTTTCAGATCCATCGGAAACCCCGTCCGGCCGGCAATCATCGCACTGATTAAGTCCTGCAAGAGATCAATTCCAGCAGAACATTCTATTGGACGGATTATTCGGCGCCTCCCAAGTTACGACGCGTACAGGAGGCAGACATGAACGACACTTCCGCATCCGCTCGAAATCTTCCGCGTCGGCGCCTCGGAACCACTGATATGCAGATCACACGCGTCGGGTTCGGCGCCTGGGCGATCGGCGGCGCCGACTGGGCGTTCGGTTGGGGGCGCCAGGACGACCAGGACGCCGTCGCCGCCATCCGCCACGCCGTCGACCGCGGGATCAACTGGATCGACACCGCCGCCGTCTATGGGCTCGGCCACTCCGAGGAAGTCGTCGCAGCGGCCTTGCGCGACATCCCGAAAAGCCAGCGCCCCTACGTCTTCACCAAATGCGGCCTCGTCTGGGATCCGGCGCACCGAGCCGCCCCGCCGCGCCGCATCGGCGCGCCGAGCAGCATCCGCCGCGAGGTGGAAGCGTCGCTCCGGCGTCTGGAGGTCGAGCGTATCGATCTCTACCAGATGCACTGGCCGGCGGAGGACGGTACGCCGCTCGAAGCCTATTGGCAGACGCTGCTCGACCTGAGGCGCGAGGGGAAGGTCCGCGCGGCCGGCCTGTCGAACCACAGTGCCGCACAGCTGAGCGTGGCGGAGCGGCTCGGCCATGTCGACACGCTGCAACCGCCCTTTTCGGCGATCCGGCGCGGTGTCGCCGAAGCAGAACTGCCCTGGTGCGCGGCGCACGAGACCGGGGTGATCGTCTACAGCCCGATGCAGTCCGGACTCCTGACCGGCGCCTTCACCGCCGAGCGCGCAGCAGCGCTGCCGGCGGATGACTGGCGGTCGCGGTCGCCGGAGTTCACCGGCGAGGGGCTGCGCCGCAATCTCGCATTGGCGGTGGCGCTGAAGCCTGTCGCCGCCCGTCACCGCACGACATCAGCGGCCGTCGCCGTCGCCTGGACGCTGGCCTGGCCCGGAGTGACCGGTGCCATCGTCGGCGCACGAAGCCCGTCGCAGGTGGACGGGTGGATCGACGCGGCGGCGCTGCGGCTCTCGGACGCCGACATCGCCGAGATCGCGGCGGCGATCGAGGAGACGGGAGCCGGAGCCGGTCCGAGCCGGCCGGTTCGCTGACAGGAGACGTCCATCATGATCGACACGGTCCGGCTGCTCGGGCTGCCGGGCAGTCTCCGCCGGGGTTCATACAGCAGCGCCGTGCTCGACGGTCTCGCTGCGATCCTGCCGCCGACGACGGAAATGGAGATCCGCCCCCTGCGGCTGCCGCTCTATGACCAGGACGAGGACGGCGAGCGGTCGCCCGCCGCGATTCGCACCTTCAGGGACGCGATCGCGGGCAGCGACGGCCTCGTCATCGTAACGCCTGAATACAACCATGGCGTGCCGGGCGTCCTGAAGAACGCGCTCGACTGGGCGTCCCGTCCGTACGGCGCCTCGGTCCTCCAGGGCAAGCCGGCGCTGGTCATCTCGGTGTCGCCGGCCTTCACCGGCGGGGTCCGGGCGCAGGCGCAGCTCAACGAGACGCTGCTGGCGATATCGTCCGTGATCGTTCCGGGACCGCAGATCGTCATCGGCAACGTCGCGGAGAAGATCGCCGACGGCCGCCTGACAGACGAGGCGTCGCTGGCCTTCGCGCGAATCGGGCTGGAGCGGTTGGTTGCCGCCGTGCGGACGACGCGCCCGAAGACCCCTTGCGCCATGTGGGCATAGTCCCGAGCGGCACCTCGCAGCTGCCGCTCACGAGTACTTAGAAACGGGTGATCCCATGATCGAACTGCCAATCAACGGCGTTACACGGCAGGTCGACGCGCCACCGGACATGCCGCTGCTGTGTGGGCCGTGCGCGACCTGTTCGGCCTGACCGGCACCAAGTTCGGCTGCGGCGTCGGGGCGTGCGGCGCCTGCACGGTGCATATCGACGGCGAGGCGGTGCGCTCGTGCATTACCAGCGTCTCCGACGCGATCAGGCACGAGATCACGACCATCGAGGGGCTCGGGGCACACGGCGATCACCCCGTGCAGCGGGCGTGGGCCGCGCAGAACGTGCCGCAATGCGGGTATTGCCAGCCGGGCCAGATCATGCCGGCGGCGGCGCTGCTGAAGCAGAACCCAAAGCCGACGGATCAGGAGATCACCGACGGGATGTCGGGGAACATCTGCCGTTGCGGCACCTACCAGCGCATACGAGCGGCGATCAAAGCCGCAGCGAGCGAGGCGATCTGATAGCGAAGGAGATCATCGAGGTCAGCCGCCGCAGTCTCCTGACGGGGCCGGCCTTCTTTCCGGCGGCCTCATGCTCGGCTTCCACGTCGGCGCGTTCCGTCCTTTCACGCCGGAAGCCGAGGCGGCAACGGCGAGTCCGGGCGCATCGTCGGCGCTCGCCCCGAACGTCTATCTCTCGATCGACCGCACCGGCGCCGTCACCATCGTCGCGCATCGCTCGGAGATGGGGACGGGAATCCGCACCGGCCTGCCGATGGTGCTGGCGGGCGAGCTTGAGGCCGACTGGCGGCGCGTCACCGTGCATCAAGCGACGGGCGACAAGAAATTCGGCGACCAGAATACCGATGGGTCGCGCAGCGTCCGCCAGTTCTACGGACCGATGCGCGAGGCCGGAGCGGCGGCGCGCCAGATGCTGGAGGCGGCGGCAGCCAGGACCTGGAAAGTCCCGGCGGGCGAGTGCCGGGCGCGTAATCACGAGGTGGTGCACGGCCCGACCGCGCGACGCCTCGGCTTCGGCGCGCTCGTTTCCGTCGCGGCCACCTTGCCGGTGCCCTCGGGCGACCGGCTCCGCCTCAAGGCGCGGACCGAGCGCCGCTATATCGGCACGCCGCTGCCGATCGTCGACCTCGGCGACATCATCCACGGCCGGGCGATCTACGGCATGGATGTCGTCCTGCCGGAAATGCGGCACGCCTCAATCGAACGCTGCCCTGTCTATGGCGGGCGCGTCCGTTCGTTCGACGCCAAGGACGCGTTGGCGGTGCCGGGCGTGGAGCAGGTCGTCGAGATCGAGGCGGCGCCGATGCCGGCCCGCTTCCGGCCGCTCGGCGGGGTCGCGGTCATCGCGAACAGCACCTGGGCCGCCCAGCAGGGCCGCCAGCGCCTCGAGATCGACTGGGATCTCGGCCCGAACGCCTCGTACGACTCGACAGCGTATCGGACCGAACTGGAGACGACGGCGCGCCAGCCTGGGCGCGTGGTGCGGAACAACGGCGATGTCGACGGCGCGATGGCGTCGGCGGCAAAGCACAGCACCGCGGAGTATTACGTTCCGCATCTTGCGCACGCGGCCATGGAGCCGCTTGTCGCTATGGCGCGGATGACGGGGGACGGCAAGTGCGAGGTCTGGGCGCCGACGCAGAACCCGCAGGCGGCGCGGAGTACCGTCGCCGAGGTGCTGAAGCTCGACGAGGCTGACGTCACCATCAACGTCACGCTGCTCGGCGGCGGCTTCGGCCGCAAATCGAAGCCCGATCACGGGGCGGAGGCGGCGGTGCTGTCGCAGAAGATCGGCGCGCCGGTCAAGGTGACGTGGACCCGCGAGGACGACATCCAGCACGATTATTATCACGCGGTGTGCGCCCAGCATTTCGAGGCGGCGCTCGATTCCGGCGGGCGTCCGGCGGCTTGGCTCCATCGCACGGTGTTTCCGCCGATCGGCTCGACCTTCACGGCCGATACGACATCGGGGAGCGCCAGCGAGCTTCAGCAGGGCGTGGTCGACATGCCCTACGCCATCCCGAACGAGCGCTGCGAGAACGACCCGTCGACCGCTCACGCCCGGATCGGCTGGTACCGGTCCGTGTACAACATCCCGCATGCCTTCGGCGTCTGCTCGTTCGCCGACGAACTCGCCGCCGCGGCCGGCCGGGACCCGTTCGAGTTCCTGGTCGAGCTGATCGGGCCGCCGCGCACGATCGACCTCAAGGTGATGGGCGTCGACTATCCGAACTACGGCGCCTCGACCGATCTCTACCCGATCGAAACGGGACGGCTGCTAAACGTCCTGAAGACGGCCGCGACGGCGGGCGAATGGGTATGGAAAGTGCCGGACCGGCACGGTCTCGGCATCGCCGTGCACCGCAGCTTCCTCAGCTACGTCGCCGTGGTGGTCGAAGTCGCGCTCGGCGAGGACGGCAAGGTTCAGGTGCCGCGGGTCGATCTGGCCGCGGATTGCGGCCTGATGGTCAATCCCGACCGGGTCCGAGCCCAGATGGAAGGCGCCGTGATGATGGCGATCGGCAACACGCTCTACGGCGCGATCACCTTCCGCGAGGGGCGGACGGAACAGAGCAACTTCACCGACTACCTCGTCGCGCGCATGGACGACGTGCCGGACACGCGCGTCCATCTCATCGCGAGCGAAGCGCCGCCGGCCGGGGTCGGCGAGCCCGGGGTGCCGCCGATGGCCCCGGCAATTTGCAACGCGATCTATGCCGCCACGGGCAAGCGGGTTCGGTCCCTACCAGTCGGCGATCTCTCGAAACTGTGACGGCGGGAGGTCATCGAGACACGCGGCTCCGAAACTACCGCGGCGACGTTGTCAGGTTGGCGCGAATAGGGCGGTCGACCGACTGCAGTATGACCGGGAGGTGAACGGCCGCGCTGGTGCTGCCCGTTGACGCGCGCCGTGCTCCGCCGCATCCTTCCGGCGGGTGTGAGAACCCGGACTAGAGATAGGCGGCGCTCCCGCGAGAGCGGGAACGTCGCTGAGGAACCGCTGCGACCCATGCGCCGCAGTGGGACGGGCGCGACTTGGCGGTCGCGTGCCGAACGGCCCCCCATGGCCGGGCGGCGGATCGCCATATAACAGCCCCGAAAGGGGTGAAAGCATCCGACCTGTCTCTCTAGCAGGTTCTCAACCGCCCGGCTGCCAGGGGTCTCCCCTGGCGAACGGCTGTGAGAAGCCGAGCTAGAGAGAAGCAACTATGGCACTTCGTATGTCCCGGGACCGGGCGCAGCGGATTCTTCGCGCCCTGCGCTGGCCTATCCCTTACTTCTGCCGCAACCTCAACCGCATCGCCCGCACGAACTACAAAGCCGGCGATATCTCAAGGTGGTTCGCCAACGGGCGACAGCCGATACCGCACACCGCCGCTCTCTTTCTACGTATGGAAATGCGGAGCACCTTCGCAGGCCGACAAATTTTGCGTGAGCTGTGGGATCAGGACATAGACCGCTAGCCGGCGGTCGGCGCTGCGAGACCCGCGCTGCCGCTTGCCAGCCTTAACGGCACGGCCGTTCGCAGCATCACCGTGTCCCATAGCCAGCGGCGCGGTCGCAGGCGGCTCCAACTGCTCGCAATAGAGGATGCCGCCTCGACCCGTTCGCATCCTGCTTTTCCGGTGAGGGGCCGCTATCGGCAAACCGCGAATTCCGCTCGCGTGCTTACTATGTGCTTACTGGAGCGGGCGAGTGGCAAAGCTGATACGCCTTTAACCCATTGTAATCATTGGTGAGCCCGCCGGGATTCGAACCCGGGACCTACTGATTAAAAGTCAGTTGCTCTACCGGCTGAGCTACAGGCTCCCCTGTCGTGGGCGGAACATAGGGGGGTGGGGAGGGGTGGTCAACCGGTGGGATGACGCGGGCGGGAAGCTGCGGAAGGGGGTAAGTAGAACTCGCGCGGAAGATGATCGCAATCGGTGATCCGCTCCAGCAACGATAATACAACGCTATAGATAAATCTTTCTCCCGTTCAATATCTCCTGCGGTTGTGACGTGTAATGAAGCATTTACAACTCTTTACAACTTTGACCCGCCCGGTACATACCGGCGTTACACCGAATTCCTATAGTCACAGTCAAACGCAGGGCGACGCGCTCGACGCGATGGCGCTGCTGAATACTGACGGGAGTTGGAAGACGATGAACGATTTTGGGCTGATGCTCGAACGGGAAATCCCCCGGCTCCGCCGCTACGCCCGTGCGCTGACGCGCGATTCGGCCCGCGCCGACGATCTCGTGCAGAGCTGCCTCGTCCGGGCGCTCGCCAAGTCGCACCTCTGGCAGCCCGGGACCGATCTCCGGGCGTGGCTCTTCACCATCCTCCACAACCAGCATGTCAACGACGTGCGCCGCTCGGTTCGTGAGGGCGTCAGCATCCCGGTCGAGGACGTGGCGCCGATGCTGACCGTCGGCTCGACGCAGGGCGCCACGCTCCAGTTGCGCGACCTCGACCGGGCGCTCGCCCGGCTGCCCGAGGAGCAGCGGCAGGTGCTGCTCCTCGTCGGGCTTGAGGGGATGCGGTACGAGGAGGTCGCGGCGGTGCTCGACGTGCCGGTGGGCACGGTGCGCTCCCGCCTGTCGCGCGGCCGCGAGATGCTGCGCCGGCTGATGGGCATGAAGGACGACGTGAACGTGACGGTGCCGGAGCGCCCGGGGACCGGGATATTTGCTCTCGCCGCCGCGACGACGGCGGCAGAGCAGGGAGAGGCGATGGCATAGCCATACTGCCCGCCCGCCGCCGGGCGGGGATCGGCTGACGCAAAGAGGCCGGGGCGTGCGACGGCTGCGCCCCGGCCTCTTTGCGTCCGGGATCCGCCGGACGGGGCGGGACCGGTCGGTCGGTCAGATCGGCCGCAGCGGGTTGTCCGGGTCGCCGCTGCTTCGGTGCGGCGCGGCGGCGGGAGTCGCCGCCGGTCTCGGGCCGGAGTCGATATGGTCGCCGCCGGCCGCACCGATGCCGCTATGGCCGGTGCCGTCGGCGGTGCGCAGCATCGAAAGCGCGAGGATGTTGAGCATTGCCAGCGTCTGCTCGCTCAGCTTGCCGGCGGCCCAGGAAGACGCTGCGGCGGCGGCGGTGGTCCCGTCTGTAGGCTGGCGGAAACCGAGCATCGCTGCATAGACGCCGTGGTCCGCCGACGTCGCGCCGGAGAGTGCGTCCGCCACGGCAGCGCTGGACGCATCGCCGGCTGTCGCGGCCCCGGCGGCGGTCCCGGCATAGCGCCGGCGGTCGCCCTCGATCTGGCCGGCGAGGCTGCGATAGACCTCGGCGACGCTGCGTGCCGCGCCGGTCTGCCGGTCGTAGAAGACGCCGCGATTCGCCGCGGCGGCATCGGGCAGCAGGTCGGCGGCCTTCTGGCCGCCGTCCGTCTCGACCGCGCGCAGGAACTGACAGGCGCCGCCAGCGCCGAGGAAATGCGCGAGATATAGGTCGGCGCTGCCGACCGGACGGCCGAGGGCGCGGGTCAGTTCCTCCTTGTTGTCGTGCGCCAGCTCGGCGGCGAAGCAGGCCGAAACGCCGGGATCGTTCCTGAGGTCGAGGATGCGCTGCCGCAGCGCCGGATCGGCGACGGTCGGGCGGCCGTTGCGCGTCTCGATCTGCTGCGCGAGGTCGCCCAGGCCGTGCTTGGCGCCGTGCCGCTGCACCATGTCGAGCCAAGTGGATTCGACGAACTGGAACAGCCCCGTCGCGCTGGACGTCGTCGAGGCGGCGTCCGGCTGGAAGCCGCTTTCCCGCGCCGCCTGCGCCATCAGATACCCGAAATCGACGTTCGCCGCGCGCGCCGCACGCCGGATTCCGCCGACCACCGTGGAATCGGCGAGGCCGGAGCTGCTGCGGGACACGGCGGCCGCGGCGGCGGCCGACGGCGAACCGGAAGGGTCGGGGGCTTGCGGCATCGTCATCCGTCCAGAAAACGATGTATTATTTCCGTCAGTCCTTAACGGAAGGTTTGACGATGCGATGTTAACCGAGGTTTGACGATACCTGGGCAATCTTTGGCTGAGGAAACGACCGGCTTAAAACGGTTTACGGACTTTAATATTCATTAACCTTAATCGGACACACTGCGGCGCTTCTCCGCCACGGCCCGTCGCTGCGGAAAGCCCAAGAGCGTCCCACGGCGGGTGGCTGGTGCCAACCCAAGGGGAGATCGATGCGTTTTACTGAAGTCCAGGCTGCTCTCCGCGCATGCCGCAGCTCCGCCCTGGTCATCATCGGCTTTAGCTTTTGCGTCAACATCCTGACGCTGGTGTCGCCGATCTACATGATGCAGGTTTTCGACCATGTGCTGTCGAGCCGCAGCGGCGACACGTTGATCATGCTGACGCTGATCGCGGTCTTCGCGCTCGCGGTGCTCAGCGTCATTGATGGTCTGCGCAGCCAGATCCTTTCCCGCATCGGCCTTTGGCTCGACGACCGGCTCGGGCCGACCGTCCTGTCGGGCGCGTTGCAGACGGCGCTGCGCGCCGATGTCGCCCGCGCGGCGCAGGGGCCGCGCGACCTCTCCGTTCTGCGGGGCTTTCTCACCGGGCCGGCGATCACGCCGCTGATGGATGCGCCGTGGGCGCCGATCTTCATCATCGCCCTGTTCATCCTGCACCCGATGCTCGGCATCGTCGGCGTCGGCGGCGGGATCGTTCTCTTTACGCTCGCGATCCTCAACGAGGTCCTCACCAAGAAGCCGCTCAACCGCGCCAACGCCGCGGCGGCGAAGGCGCAGTACCGCACCGAGTCGGCGCTGCGCAACGCCGAGGTGATCCGCTCGATGGGCATGCTCGACGGCGTCGTCCGCCTGTGGCGGCGCGACGGCGAGGACGTGAAGTCGGCGCAGCTCTCCGCCGGCAGCCGCGGCGCGGTGATCCTGGCGTTCTCGAAGTTCTCGCGGTTGATGATCCAGACGCTGATCATGGGCGTCGGCGCGTGGCTGGTGATCCACCAGGAGGCGAGCCCCGGCGCGATGTTCGCCAGCTCGTTCCTGCTCGGCCGCGCGCTGGCGCCGGTCGAGAATGCGATCGGCACCTGGAAGTCGCTGGTTTCGGCGCGAATCGCGTACCGGCGCCTCACCGAGCTGCTCGGCGTGATGCCGGCTCAGAAACGCCTGATGGCGCTGCCGCGCCCCGAGGGCGAGCTGTCGGTCGAGCGCGTCACCTTCGTGCCGCCGGGTTCGGATACGCCGACGCTGCGCGGCATCTCGTTCGCGCTGCAGCCGGGCGAGGTGCTCGGCGTCATCGGCCCGTCCGCCGCCGGCAAGTCGACGCTGGCCCGCATCATCGCCGGAAGCTGGGTCCCGTCGGGCGGCAACGTCCGCCTCGACGGCGCCGACATCTCGGTCTGGCTCGACGCCAACGGGGCCGACAACATCGGCTACCTGCCGCAGGACATCGAGCTGTTCTCCGGGTCGGTGAAGGACAACATCGCCCGGCTCGGCGACGCCGATCCGGAAGACGTGATCGAGGCCGCGAAGCTGGTCGGGCTGCACGACACGATCATGCGCCTGCCGCGCGGCTACGACAGCGACATCGGCGAGGGCGGCGTCAAGCTCTCGGGCGGCCAGCGGCAGCGGGTGGGCCTCGCCCGCGCGCTGTTCGGCAGGCCGCGCCTCGTCATCCTCGACGAGCCGAACGCCAGCCTCGACCATGAAGGCGAAGAGGCGCTCGTGCAGGCGATCGCGCACCTGAAGACCATCGGTACGACCGTCGTCGTGATCGCGCACCGGCCGAGCGTGCTCGGCCAGGCCGACAAGCTGCTCGTGCTGCGGCAGGGCATGGTCGACGCGTTCGGCGCCCGCGCCGACATCATCGCCAAGCTCAACAACGCCGCCGCGGCGCAGCAGCTCGCGACGGCCCGCAGCAACAACACGCTCTCGGCTCAACAACAGCAGCAGCAACAGCCGCCGCAGCAGCAGCAGAAGAGCGCGTGAGCGGGAGAGGGACTGAATCCATGAACGCCGTTACGGCACTCAATGAAAAGACGGCGCTCGGCGCCGTGCGCCCCGCCTCCGGCGCCGCGCTCGCGGCGCCGGTTCCCGCCACGCCGATGCCGCGGATCCGCGGCCTCGTGCTCGCCGGCAGCATCATCTCCAGCGTCTTCGTCTTCGGTTTCGGCGCCTGGTCGGTGTTCGCGCCGCTCGAAAGCGCGGCGATCGCCAGCGGCGTCGTCGAGGTCGAGAGCAACCGCAAGACGGTGCAGCACTTCGAAGGCGGCATCATCGGCAGCATCCTGGTGCAGGACGGCGACACCGTCACCGCCGGCCAGACGCTGATCCGCCTCGACGACACCAAGGCGCGCACCGCGCTGGACGCGCTGCGCGGCCAGCTCTGGGACGCGCTCGCCCGCGAGGCCCGCCTGATCGCCGAGCGCGACAGCCTCGATCAGGTGACCTATCCCGACGAGCTGACGGCGCAGGCTGCCGGCAACCCGGCGGTGGCGCAGGTGATCGCCGGCCAGGGCAAGATCTTCGACACGCGGCGCTCGCTCCAGGAATCGAAGATCCAGGCGATCCAGCAGCGCATCGCCCAGGTCAGGGAAGAGATCGTCGGGCTGAAGGCCCAGGAGGTCTCGGCGCGCAAGCGCATCAGCCTCATCAACGAGGAGATCTCCGGCCTGCGCGAACTCGTGGCCAAGGGCCTTGAGCGCAAGCCACGGCTCCTCCAGCTCGACCGCGACCTCGCCGAGATCGAAGGGCGGCGCGGCGACACGATCGCGCAGATGGCCCGCGCCGAGCAGACGATCGCCGAGTCGCAGGTCAACATCGTCAATACCAAGAACGACATGCAGAACGAGGTCGCGAGCAGCCTTCGCGACACGCAGCAGAAGATCCACGAGTTGCGCGAGCAGATCCAGGAGAAGACCGACGTCCTCTCGCGCGTCGACATCAAGGCGCCGCTGGACGGCGTGGTCACCGACCTCAAGGTCCACACGACCGGCGGCGTCGTCTCGCCGGGCGAGCCGCTGCTCGACCTCGTGCCGGGCAACGACAAGCTGGTGGTCACCGCGCAGGTGAAGCCGGAGGACATCGACCTCGTCCGTCCGGGGCTGTCGGCGCTGGTGCGGCTGACGCCGTACAAGCAGCGCCGCGTGCCGCCGCTCGACGGCACAGTGGTCTACGTCTCGGCCGACCGGCTGGTCGACAAGCATACGAACCAGCCGTACTACGCGGCGAAGATCAAGGTCGACGAGGAGATGCTGAAGCAGCTTCCGGAGGTCGAGATGGTGCCCGGCATGTCGAGCGAGGTGATGATCCGGACCGGCAGGAAGACGGTCGCGATGTATGCGCTGTCGCCGGTGCTCGACAGCTTCCACCGGGCGTTCCGCGAGAAGTAATTTTCTGCCGGATCGCTTTCACGAACCACGCGCGGCGTCGCACCGTTACCCACGGTGCGACGCCGTTTCGTTTCGGGAGAGGTCTGCCGGCATGGACTGGGAGCGGATCGCGGGGAACTGGAAGGAGTTCAAGGGTCGCCTGCGGCAGCGCTGGGGCGAGTTGACGGACGACGAGTGGAACGTGATCGCCGGACACCGAGAGCAGCTCATCGGCAGGATCCAGCAGAAATACGGCGTCACTGCCGAAGAGGCGGAACGTCAGGTCGCCGCGTTCGAGGCCGAACCAGGCGCCGCTGACGACCATCAGGGATGATCGTTCGACGAATCAGGTCAGGCTCGTCACGCCCATCGTGACCGCGCTCAGCGCCATCACGCCGGTCGCGATCCAGCCGACGGCCTTGAGCACGGACGGGATCGTCAACTCGCCCACGACGCGCCGGTCCGACGCCATCAGCATCATCACGATCATCACAGGCACCGCGACGACGCCGTTGATGACCGCGCTCCAATAGAGCGCCCGGATCGGATCGATGCCGGTGAAGTTGACGACGATGCCGATCACCGTCGCGATCGCGAGCGTCGCGTAGAATGCCTTCGCCTCCATCGGCTGCCGCGCCAGCCCGACCGGCCAGTGCCGCGCCTCGCCGATCGCATAGGCCGCCGAGCCGGCAAGCACCGGCACCGCGAGCAGCCCGGTGCCGAGGATGCCGAGCGCGAACACCGCGAAGGCGAAGGAGCCGGCGATCGGCCGCAGCGCCTCGGCCGCCTGGGTCGAGCTTTGGATGTCGGTGATCCCCTGTACGTGCAGGGTCGCCCCGGTCGTAACGATGATCGCGAGCGCGACGAGGTTGGCGAACGCCATCCCGACATACGTATCGACCCGGATGCGCTCGATCGCGCCGGGCGCCTGCTCCGGCGCGTCGACCAGCGGTTCGCGCTCCGGCTTGACGCAACGGTCTGGGCATGGCCGTGGCTCGTTTGACACGACCTGAAGCACCGACACCTCGCACCCTGGGTTCTCTCGGGTGCCGATCAATTCGAACGCACCATCCGCTCGGCGATCAACCCCCGCGGTCGCGAGCGCGCTCGTCCGTGTGACGGGCCGGGATCGCTGCTTAGAACACTCCCGCCGCTTCAAGCGCCTGAACGGGAATGCGCGTTTGCGCCGCGAGCCAGCGCAGCAGGCCGGGGGCGGCGCGGCACGCGGCGAGCAGGGCGTACCGGACCGGCGCCTGTTCGGCGAGGCGCGCGAGGCGCTGTGCGCGGCGGATCTGGCCGCCGACATCGCGCCGCAGCCGTTCGTGGAAGGCGGCGGCGTCGCGGTCGCCGCGGAGCAGGTAGCGCGCCGCGAGGGCGGCGCTGTGCAGCGCGATCGACATGCCGTCGCCGGAGAAGGAAGGGATCACGCCGAACTGGTCGCCGAGCCGGAATATCCCCGCGTCGCCGTCTTGAGGGGCGCCCTCGGCGTGGACATAGCCGTAGGGGATTCCCGCGATCGCCAGCGGCCGTTCCCAGCGCGGCGACGCGCCGCTCAGCCGGTCGGCGAGGCGCGGCGTCGCCGCGGCGATCGACTCCAGGAGAGACGGCCAGTCGCGGCCGACCCGCTCGAACCGCCGTTTGCGCACGACGAGGCAGAGATTGGCCCAGCCCTCCTCGATCGGCTGCAACCCGGCATAGCCGCCGTCGAACGCGACGATCTCGATCGTCGTCCGGATCGCCTCGGCCTGCCCCGGCGCGAGCCGGTAATGCATCTTGAACCCGATGAAGCCGTTCTCCTCCGGCTCGCCGCTCGCCGGGGAGCGGGCGGCTCCGCGCAGATCGTGCTTGCCCGTCGCGAGCACCACCCGCCGCGCCGTCGCGGACTCGGGCGTTTCGCCGGCTGCATCGGCCCGGTACGCGCCGCATTCCCGACGCCGCTCGATCCGGCGGACGCGGATGCCGCGCGCGATCTCGGCGCCGGACTCCCCGGCGCGGCGCAGCAGCGCCTCGTCCAGCACGAAGCGCGACAGGCCGGCGGCGGGGAAGGGAAGCGGCGTCTCCGCCGCCGCCCCGCGGCCGGCGGCGAGGCGGACGCGATCGATCGGCGCGGCGCCAAGGCCCGCCGGGTCGATGCCGACGGCGCGGAGATAGATCTGCGCCTCGACGCTCAGGAACTCGCCGCAGATCTTGTGGTGCGGTCCGATTTCGCGCTCCAGCAGCAGCACGTCGCGTCCGGCCCGCGCCAGATGGCATGCGGCGGCGGCGCCGGCGAGGCCGCCGCCGACGATCACCGCGTCGCGTAGCCGGGCTGCCAACGCTCGATCCCCCAGCGGAACGGGACATGCCAGCGGATCCGCACCGCGTGTTCGGCGTCGATGCCGGCGGCGGCGATCGCCGCCCTCCACTCCGCCGCGCGGAGGCAGCGCGACACCGAGACCGGACCGTCATGCGCGACGAACCGGTGCAGCGGCACGATGGCGGGCAGGGCGCGGAGGAACCAGTACGGGACGGCATGGCGGTGCAGGTCGCTGATGAACCAGCCGAGCGTCGCGTGCCGCTCCATCCATTGCAGGAACGCGACGAGCTGCGCGTCGTCGAGATGATGCGTGAAGATCGCGCTCACGATGCAGTGGAAGTGCCGGTCGGGGGCGAAGTCGAAGATGTCGCTGGTCTCGTAGCGGATCGCATAGTCCGGCGGCGTCGCCTCGCGCGCGGCGCGCGCCGACCACGGATTGAGGTCGACGCCCGTAAGCTCCAGGCGGACGCCCGCCCGTGCGCCCCAGCGCGCGATGCGGCGGAGCATGTCGCCGTAGCCGCAGCCGACGTCGAGCACCGAGAGCGTCGATCCCGGAGGCAGCCGGCGGGCCGCGCGGGCGATCCATTGGAGCGTCGGCCGGTAGCCCATGCTCCACCGCGTCAGCCATTCCAATTCGCGCAGGCAGTCGCGGAACGACTCGAACGGGACCGGCTCCGTGTCCATCAGCTCCGGCGTAAAGCTCCGCCGCGCGAGATCCGGCGCCGGCATCGTCCCCGCCACGGCGGCCGGCCTCAGGCCGCTTCCTTGCGGAAGCGCATCGCCTCGACCGTGAGGCCGGGACCGAACGCCATCGCGCAGCCCTCGCCGGCGGCGCTCGGGTCTTCGAGCATGCGTTTCAGCACGAACATGATCGTTGCCGACGACATGTTGCCGTAGTCGCGCAGCACGCCCCGCGAGGTCCGCAGCGCCTGCGGCTCGACATCGAGCGCCCGCTCGACCGCGTCGAGCACGGTGCGGCCGCCGGGATGGATCGCCCAGAGGTCGATGTCCGATACTGCCCGGTTGCCGAGCACCGCGCCGATCTGACGCGGCAGCTCGCGCCCGATCGTTGCCGGAACCTGTCCGGAGAGATGCATGTCGAAGCCGCCTCGTCCGATCCGCCACGTGATCTGGTCGGCGCTGTCCGCCAGGACGGACGACGCGAAGCCGTCGAGGGCGATCCCCGTCGGCTCGGCGGTGATGAGGCTGGCGGCGCAGCCATCGGCGAAGATCAGGAAGGACAGCACGGTCTCCAGATCGTCTATCTCCTGAAGATGCAGCGTGCACAGCTCCAGGTTGAGCATCAGGACGCGCGCCGTCTCCGGCTCGGAGCGGACGATGTGGCGCGCCAGCTTCAGCCCGTTCATCGCCGCGTAGCAGCCCATGAAGCCGACGATCGTGCGCTCGACCGACCCGTCGAGCCCGAGATGGCCGACGATCTGAAGATCGAGCCCCGGCGCTGCGAACCCGGTGCAGCAGGTCACGATCACGTGCGTGACCGCGCCGCGCCCGCCGCCGCCGCCATCGCCGCTGCCGAGCGGATCGAGCCGGTCGATCGCATCGCGCGCCAGATCGAAGGCGTGCGTCTCGAAGAAACGCATTCGTGCCGCGGTGTCCGGAAAGACGCCGCGGCGATAGAAGCCGCCCGCGTCGAGCCGCTCCGGGTCGGAGTCCGGTTCGAAGAACGAATAGCGGTGCTCGATCTCCGCGCGCTCGGCCATGCGCGCGAAGAGCCGCCGCATGCGGCCGTCGCCGAGCAGCCGCGGCGCGTAGTCGACGAACTTGCGGTGGACGTCGAAGCCGGGGACGGCGGTGGCGATCCGGTTGACGAAGGCCGTCGTCATCGGCGCAATGTCCGGCGATCGGGAAGAGAAGGGAAGTGCGGCATGTTCGAAGACTTCTCCAAGCACCGCATCGAGGCGGGCGGCGCGAGCATCAACGTTTTGGTTGGCGGCAAAGGTCCACCGTTCCTGTTGCTTCACGGTTATCCGCAGACGCACGTGATGTGGCACAAGATCGCTCCGGGTCTAGCCCTTCGCTTTACCGTCGTCGCACCCGACCTGCGCGGTTACGGTGATTCGAGCAAGCCGCCGGGCGGCGCTGGCCATGAAGCTTACGCCAAGCGGGCGATGGCTGCCGATCAAGTCGAGGTGATGCGGGCGCTCGGCTTTCCGCGCTTCGCCGTCGCCGGTCACGACCGCGGCGGGCGCGTGGCGCACCGCCTCTGCCTCGACCATCCGGACACGGTGACGCGCGCCGCGGTGCTCGACATCGTTCCGACGGCGACGGCCTATGCGCGCACCGACAAGGCGTTCGCGACGGCCTATTTCCACTGGTTCTTCCTGATTCAGCCCTACGATTTCCCGGAACGTATGATCGCCGGAGACCCCGATTTATTCCTCACGCGCATGCTCGGCAGTCTGAAGGCACCGGCGGACGCCTTCACGCCGGAGGCGCTTGCCGAGTACCATCGCTGCTTCCGAGACACCGCTTCGATCCATGCGACCTGCGAGGATTACCGTGCCGCGGCGACGATCGACCTGGAACACGACGCGGCGGACGCCGACGCGCGGATCCGCTGCCCGCTCCTGGTGCTGTGGGGAGAGCGGGGCATCGTCGGCCGGCTCTACGATCCGCTTGCGCTGTGGCGCGAGAAGGCGGCGGCGTCCGGCGACGTGCTGGGCCGGGCGCTGCCTTGCGCGCATTTCCTCGCCGAGGAGGCGCCTATCGAGACCGAAGCGGCGCTTGCCGCGTTCTTCACTCCATAGGGGTGGTTCCGAAGCCGAACGCAGTCCGGTTCGGACGTGCTACTCCCTCAGAGGAATTCGGGCTAGAGTGCCGCCCGACTGTGTGAACTGGAAGCTCATTTGTCGCTGGACAACGAGACATCGCCGCCGCCGCGCTCCGCAAGAGGCGCCTGGATGACGCTCGCCGAACGGCTCCGCGCCTATCTCATCGCCGGACTGCTCGTCACCGGGCCGATCAGCCTGACCTTCTATCTCGCGTGGCTGTTCGTCAGCTTCGTCGACACGCGCGTCGCGACGCTGATCCCTGCGCGGTACAACCCGGCGACCTATCTGCCGGTCCCGGTGCCCGGGCTCGGCCTCGTCCTTGTCGGCGTCGGTCTGGTCCTGATCGGCGCGCTGACCGCGGGCTATCTCGGCCGGCTGCTGCTGCGCACGAGCGACCGGGTGATGACGCGGATGCCGATCATCCGCGGCCTCTACGGCGCGACGAAGCAGATCTTCGAGACGGTGCTCTCGAAGCAGTCGAACACGTTCCGCGAGGTCGTGCTCGTCGAGTTCCCGCGGCCGGGCATGTGGACGATCGGCTTCATCACCGGGCACACGGAAGGCGAGATCCGCGACGCGCTCGGCGAGGATCTCATCAACATCTACGTCCCGACGACGCCGAATCCGACCTCGGGCTATCTCGTCTTCGTGCCGCGGCGCGAAACGGTGTTGCTGTCGATGACCGTCGAGGAAGGGATCAAGTTCGTGATCTCCGGGGGCATCGTCGCCCCGCCGCCGCGCCCGGCTCCGCCGGTGCAGCCGGCTCCGGCCGAGCCCGCGGAAATCGCCTGAATCCGCCGTCCGTCGTCGCGGGCAGGCTTCGCGGGCGGAGGGCGTTCGGGAGGGCGGGCGGCGCTTTCGGGCTTGTGTTGGCCGCGGATCTCCGCCATTTAATCTGGGTCATTCTGCTTCGGACTTGCCGGCCTGCTTCGCCCTCGCGGTGTTCAGATCGCTACGTCTGCTGAACACAGTCTGATGCGCCGCACATCGGGTGCGCCGCGATCTCATCGGAGGAAAACGATGCCTGTCGGTACCGTAAAATGGTTCAATAGCACAAAGGGCTACGGCTTCATTCAGCCGGACAACGGCGGCCCGGACGTGTTCGTCCACATCTCTGCCGTCGAGCGCGCCGGTCTCGGCAACCTCGCGGAAGGCCAGAAGGTCTCCTACGAGGAGCAGCGCGATCCCAAGCGCGGGAAGAGCTCGGCGGAAAACCTCAGAGCGGTTTGAGCCGCCTCACAGCGGTTCCCGCGAGGGGCACCAGGCGACTGGTGCCCCTTTCCATTTCGCGACCCGCAATGCGCAGCCCAGCCATGCGCCGCCGCGCGCCGCCCAACTCTCTGCCGGAGGAGAGCCGATGCCTTTCAAGCCGAACTACAACCAGCAGCGCGCCGAGCGCAACCGTGCCAAGGAACAGAAGAAGCAGGAGAAGCTGCAACGCCGCGCGGAGAAGGCGGCGTCGCGCAACCCGTCCGAGGACGAGCCGCAGCAGGCTCCGGCTGACGGCGACACCGTCAATGACTGAGTGAGTTTCAGAGGTTCAGACTACCCATGCCCCGCAAGAAGCAGCCCACGAGCAACAACGGTTTCCTTCTGTTCGACGTCCTCTACGAGGACGGCACCCGCACCTCGAACCGCAAGGTACCCAGCACCGAAGCCGAAGGGCTGGACGGCGACGAGGCGGTCCGCGCCTTCATCGAGGCGCAGGACGCCAAGATCGCCGCGATGTCCGGAAAGCCGCGCGGCCCGATCAAGTCGATCACCCCGACATCGGGCAAATAGCCCCGTCCACGGCCATCACCGCCGTCACCCCGACCTGATGTAGCGCACCGCCTCGTCGCGGCGGAACAGATACAAGAGCGTGCGCAGCGCCTGCCCGCGAGGCGAGGCGAGGCCGGGGTCGCGGGCGAGAATCAGGCGCGCATCGTCGCGCGCCGTCTCCAGGATCTCCTGGTGTACCGCGAGGTCGGCCAGCCGCAGCTCCGGCATGCCGCTCTGCTTCGTGCCGAGCAGGTCGCCGCCGCCGCGCAGCTTCAGATCCTCCTCGGCGATGCGGAACCCGTCCTCGGTCTCGCGCATGATCGCGAGCCGCGCCTTCGCCGTCTCGCCCAGCGGCGGCGTGTAGATCAGCAGGCAGGTCGACGGCTTGTCGCCGCGCCCGATCCGGCCGCGGAGCTGGTGGAGCTGGGCGAGTCCGAAGCGCTCGGCGTGCTCAATCACCATCACCGTCGCGTCCGGCACGTCGACGCCGACCTCGATCACCGTCGTCGCGACGAGGATGTCGATGCCGCCCTCCTTGAAGGCGGCCATGACAGCGTCCTTCTCGGCGCCCTTCAGCCGCCCGTGCACCAGCCCGACGCGGCTGCCGAACACCCCGGCGAGATGCGTGTAGCGGTCGGTCGCGGCGGCGAGGTCGACGTGTTCCGACTCCTCGACCAGCGGGCAGACCCAGTAGACCTTGGCGCCGGTCGCGAGCCCCCGGTCGATCGCCGCCACCACGTCCTCGAGCCGCGCCGCCGACACGCTGCGCGTCGTGATCGGCTGCCGGCCCGCCGGCTTGCCGGTGAGCCGCGATACGTCGAGGTCGCCGTAGGCGGTCAGCGTCAGCGTCCGCGGGATCGGCGTCGCCGTCATCACCAGCGTGTCGACGCCGCGTCCCTTGCGCGACAGCGCCATGCGCTGCTCGACACCGAACCGGTGCTGCTCGTCGATCACGGCGAAGGCGAGGTCGCCGAAGACGACGTCGTCCTGGAACACGGCATGCGTGCCGACCAGGATGTTGATCCCGCCCGACGCGAGCCGCGCCAGCAGCTCCGCCCGCGCCTTGCCCTTCTCGCGCCCGGTCAGCAGCGCCGCCTCGACGCCGGCCGCCGCGGCGAGCCGGCCGATCGTCGCGAAGTGCTGCCGCGCCAGGATCTCGGTCGGCGCCATCAGCGCCGCCTGCGCGCCAGTCTCGACCGCGTTCAGCATCGCCAGCAGCGCCACCACCGTCTTGCCGCTGCCGACGTCGCCCTGGAGCAGCCGCAGCATGCGCTGTGGCGACGCCATGTCGGCATAGATCTCGGCCAGCGCCTCGCGCTGCGATGGCGTCAATTGGAAGGGCAGGGCGGCGATCGCCTTGTCGCGCAGCCGGTCGTCCCCCCGGATCGAGCGCCCCGTCTGCCGCTTCATCTGCGCCCGGACCAGCGCGATCGCGAGCTGGTTCGCCAGCAGCTCGTCATAGGCGAGGCGGCGGCGGGCCGGCGATTCCGGGTCGATCTCTTCCGGCGTCTCCGGGTTGTGGACGCGGCGCAGCGCCTCGCGCCAGCCGGGCCAGCCCTCGCGCGCCTTCAGCGGCGCGTCCGCCCATTCCGGCAGGTCCGGCGCCTTGTCGAGCGCCGCCGCCACCGCGCGCCGCAGCGTCTTCGACGGCAGCCCCGCCGTCATCGGATAGACCGGCTCGACCGGCGGCAGCGCGCCTTCCTCGCCGGGGTCGACGATGTGGTCGGGATGGGTGATCTGCACCTCGTTGTTGAAGTGCTCGACTCGCCCGCTGACGACCCGCACCGTGCCGACCGGAAGGAGGCGCTGAAGCCAGTCGACCCGCGGGTGGAAGAAGACGAGGTGCAGGAACCCGGTCGTGTCGGAGCAGCGGACGCGGTACGGGCGCCGCCCGCCGCCGCCCGGCAGATGGGCGTCGACGCGCACCGTCAGCGTCGCCGTGACGCCGTCCGGCGCCTCCGCGACCTTCGGCGCGAAGCGCCGGTCGATCAGGCCCGAGGGCAGGTGCCAGAGCAGATCGACGACCTGCGGCCCCGCGATCTTCTCGACCAGCTTGCCGAATCGCGGTCCCAGCCCCGGCAGCGAGGTCGAGGGCGCGAAGAGCGGGAACAGGATCTCGGGACGCAAGGCGTCGTGGTCAGGTATGTGCGCGTTCTATAAGACGGCGAAGCGGGAGGTGTTGCCCGCCGCCGGAAGCTCTATATCTTGGGGATCGCTTGGAGTACAGCATGACCGACGACACCGATATTCGCCGCAAGCGTCTCCGCTTCCGCAGCTGGCACCGCGGGACCAAGGAGATCGACCTCGTGCTCGGCAACTTCGCCGATCGGCATCTCGACGGCTTCTCGCCGGCCCAGCTCGACCGCTACGAGCGGATCCTCGACTGCGAGGACGTCGACCTCTGGTCCTGGATCGTCGGCCGCGCCGCCGTCCCGCCGGAGCAGGACAGCGACGTCATGCGCCTCCTGACGCAGTTCAGACCGGGTACGGCCCGAGCCTCTTGAGTTCGTCCAACCCGCTGCTGGTATTGCCGGCGCCGCGCGGCCGCATCGCGGTCCATGGCGCGCCGGAAGGGCACGACGCATACCTGATCGGAGACCTCGTCGTTCGCGGCGCGGTCCCCGACTTGCTGCATGTCTGCCACGACGACAGCCGCATGGCGCGCTTCGCCTCGGCGCTCGCCTTCTTCCACCCGGATCTCGACATCGTCACGGTCCCGGCCTGGGACTGCCTGCCCTACGACCGGGTCTCGCCGAACGCCGAGATCGTCAGCCGCCGCATCGACGCGCTGACCCGGCTCGCCGACGAGCCGGCGCCGAAGGCGAAGCGGATCGTGCTGACGACGGTGAACGCGCTGATGCAGCGCGTTCCGCCGCGCAAGCTGTTCGCCGGCCGCATGATGCGGCTGAAGGTCGGGCAGCGCGGGGTGGTGCTCGACCGGCTGGTCTCGTTCTTCGTCAACAACGGCTACATCCGCACCGACACGGTGCGCGAGGCCGGCGAGTACGCGGTGCGCGGCGGCATCGTCGACGTGTTCCCGTCGGGGCAGGCGAGTCCGGTGCGGCTCGACTTCTTCGGCGACGAGCTTGAGGCGATCCGCAGCTTCGACGCGCTGACCCAGCGCTCGACCGACAAGCTCGACGCGATCGGCCTCAAGCCGATGAGCGAGGTGCTGCTCGACGACCGCGCCATCCAGCGCTTCCGCAGCCGCTACCGCGAGCAGTTCGGCACCGTCGCCGACGGCGACACGCTCTACGAGGCGGTGAGCCAGGGCCGCCGCCATGTCGGCATGGAGCACTGGCTGCCGCTCTATTACGAGACGCTGGAGACGCTGTTCGACTACCTGCCCGAAGCGGCGATCACGCTCGACTACCAGTCGACCGACGTGCGCGACACGCGGCTCGCCTCGATCGCCGACTTCTACGCCGCGCGCAAGAGCGTCGCCGAGGCCGCCCGCGGCAGCGCAGCCGCGGCGGCAGCGGCCCCGGTCTACCGCCCGGTGCGCCCGGAGCAGATGTTCCTCGGCGACCGCGAGTGGGACGCGGCGCTCGCTTCCCGCCCGGTCGCCGACCTGACGCCGTTCGCGGCGCCCGAGGGCGCGGCGGTCGGCTCGTTCGACGGCGGCGCCCGGCCCGGCCGCAACTTCGCCGACGCGCGCGCCAACCCCAAGGTCAACGTCTTCGAGGTCGTCGGCGAGTACATCCGCGACCGCCAGAAGCAGGGACACCGCCTCGCCGTCGCCGCCTACAGCGCCGGGGCCGCCGACCGCCTCGCGACGGTGCTGCGCGAACGCGGCATCGACGACGTGCAGCGCGTCGAGAGCTGGGCGAAGCTGCGGGACATGCCAGGCCGCGCCGTCGGCGTCGTCGTGCTCGGCATCGAGCACGGCTACGCGGTCCCAGGGGAAGTCGGCGGGTTCGAGCTGATCGGCGAGCAGGACATCCTCGGCGACCGCCTGTCCCGGCCGCCGAAGCGGCGCAAGAACTTCGACCAGTTCATCGCCGAGGTGTCGAGCCTTCAGCCCGGCGACCTCGTCGTCCATGCCGACCACGGCATCGGCCGCTACGACGGGCTGATGACGCTCGACGTCGCCGGCGCGCCTCACGACTGCCTGCGCTGCCTCTATGCCGGCGACGACAAGCTGTTCGTCCCGGTCGAGAACATCGAAGTGCTGTCGCGCTTCGGCTCGGAAGGCGCGGGCGTGCAGCTCGACAAGCTGGGCGGCGTCGCGTGGCAGTCGCGCAAGGCGCGCGTCAAGCAGCGCATCCGCGACATCGCCGACCAGCTCATCAAGGTCGCGGCGGAGCGGCAGGTACGGCCCGGCGAGGTGATGCCCGCGCCGAGCGGCGCCTACGAGGAGTTCGCCGCCCGCTTCCAGTATCCTGAGACCGAGGACCAGCTCCGCGCGATCGCCGACACGCTGGAGGACATGGCGTCCGGCAAGCCGATGGACCGGCTGATCTGCGGCGACGTCGGCTTCGGCAAGACCGAGGTGGCGCTGCGCGCCGCCTTCGTCGCCGCGATGACCGGCATGCAGGTCGCGGTGGTCGTGCCGACGACGCTGCTGGCGCGGCAGCATTACCGCACCTTCAGCGACCGCTTCGCCGGCCTGCCGATCCGTGTCGAGCAACTCTCGCGCCTCGTCCCGGCGAAGCAGGCGAGCGAGACCAAGCGCGACCTCGCCGAGGGCAAGGTCGACATCGTCGTCGGCACGCACGCGATCCTGGGCAAGGGCGTCGAGTTCAAGCGCCTGGGCCTGCTGATCGTCGACGAGGAGCAGCATTTCGGCGTGTCGCAGAAGGAGAAGCTGAAGCGGCTGCGCGCCAACGTCCACGTGCTGACGCTGACCGCGACGCCGATCCCGCGCACGCTCCAGATGGCGCTGTCCGGCGTCCGCGAGATGAGCATCATCGCGACGCCGCCGGTCGACCGGCTCGCGGTGCGCACCTTCGTGCTGCCGCACGATCCGGTGGTGCTGCGCGAAGCGATCCTGCGCGAGCACCATCGCGGCGGCCAGAGCTTCTTCGTCGTGCCGCGGATCAGCGACCTCGACGACGTGAAGGAGATGGTGACCCAGCTCGTGCCCGAGATCAAAGTCGCGATGGCGCATGGCCGCATGGCGCCGACCGAGTTGGAGGACGTGATGACCGCGTTCGACGACGGCAGCTACGACATGCTGCTGTCGACGAACATCGTCGAGTCCGGCCTCGACATCCCCTCGGCCAACACGATGATCGTCCACCGCGCCGACATGTTCGGCCTCTCGCAGCTCTATCAGCTCCGCGGCCGGATCGGGCGCGGCAAGATCCGCGCCTACGCCTACCTGACGCTCCCGGCGAACAAGGCGCTGTCCGGGACGGCGCAGCGCCGGCTGGAGGTGATGCAGACGCTGGACGAGTTGGGCGCCGGCTTCACCCTGGCGAGCCACGACCTCGACATCCGCGGCGCCGGCAATCTGCTGGGCGACGAGCAGTCCGGCCATGTCCGCGAGGTCGGCGTCGAGCTGTACCAGCACATGCTGGAGGAGGCGGTGGCCGCCGCCCGCAGCGGCGCCGCCGAGCTGGCCGAGGCGCCGGACGAGTGGACGCCGCAGATCACGATGGGCACGCCGGTCCTGATCCCCGAGACCTACGTGCAGGATCTGAGCGTTCGCCTTGGCCTCTACCGCCGCATCGCCGAGCTGGTCGACCGCCGCGAGATCGACGCCTTCGCGGCCGAACTGATCGACCGCTTCGGCCCGATGCCGCCGGAGGTGGACAATCTGCTGGCGATCATCGCGATCAAGCGCCTCTGCCGCGACGCCGGCATCGAGAAGGTCGACGCCGGTCCGAAGGGCGCCGTCGTCACCTTCCGCAACAACCAGTTCGCCAACCCCGCCGGCCTCGTCGGCTTCCTCCAGCGTCAGGCCGGCACGGCGAAGCTCCGCCCCGACCAGAAGCTGGTCTTCATCCGGAGCTGGGAAGACGCCAAGCAGCGCGTCGCCGGCGCCAGCCGGCTCCTCCAGGACTTGGCGAAGATCGCCAGGGAAGCGAAGCCCGACGCCGCCCCGGCCGCGATGCCGCCGCCGTC
>DASWRT010000112.1:0-9618 GCA_036403035.1 Allostellaceae bacterium
GTGTTGAGGCCGATCGTGTAACCCGCTTCCGGGCCGAACACCCGCCACGCGCCCCATACCGACAGGCGCAGCGCCTCGAAGCCGCGGTCGCTGACGTCGCCGATCGTCCAGCGCAGGCCGATCTTCCGGCCGACCCAAGCCGCCCCGAAATCCGCCTCCGCCGCCATGCAATTCCTATTCGTCGCCGATCGCCGCTCTCTGACTCAGAACGCGGCGGAAGCTCGGCCGATCCTCGGCGCCCCAGGCATACTTATAGGGCTCGCCGCCGCGCAGAAAATGGAACTCGGCGGCGCCCTCGCGCACCGCTTCCTCGATCGCATGGCCGACAATCACGGCACCGGGGCTGAAGCGGGCGAACGCCGGATCGAACCCGCCGAGGTAATAATAGGTCCGGCGCCGGTCGGCGAACCCGTAGAAGACCGCGACCGTCCGGCTGTCGAGGCTCAGCGCGTAGAGCCGAAGGGCGTCCGCGTCGAGCAGCACCGGTGCCGCCACGTCGTGCAGGCGCCGCACCCGCGGGTCTGCGAGCACGCCGCCCGCCTCGCCGCGCTCCGCCCAGCGGGCGCCGTGCAGATTGAGCAACGTGTCCATCAGGCGCGGCAGGTTCTCCCGCGTCGCGCGCTCGATCCGCACGCCGCCTTCGCGGCCGAGCCGGCGGCGGTAGTAGCGCAATTTCTCCAGCATCCGCGTCGGCACGTGCGCTCCGAGATCGTCGAGGTAGGCCGGCAGGCGCAGAACGGGGCAGGGCTCGCCGCTCCCGTGCCGCTCCTCCCGGCACATTGCCGCCCTCGCCGGAAGCGGCGCGTCGAGCAGCGGCTCCCCCGGCCTGAGGTCGAACAGGTCGCAGACGTCCCACCATGCGCTGCGGCGATGCGCGAGATGCTCCACGACCGCGGCGGCGACCCGCTTCCCGTCGCCGTCCCGGTACAGCAGGCCGAGATAGTCACTGACGCCGACGCCGATCAGTCGCACCGTGCGGTCGGAAACGTAAAGCGGCGCGAGGCCGGCGAGCGCGCCGCCGCTTGCGCGGTCGCGCACCGCGAGGGTCATGATCCCGCCCGGCGCGAAGGCCCGCCACCATGCAAGGAGCCAAGCCGGCGACTGGAACGGCGTCGCCGCCGATGCCGCGCTGCGCCACAGCGTCCACCATTCCGGCGCGAGCGCGTCGAGCGCCGGCAGATCGCTCAGTTCCTCGACCGTGAGCGCCGCCGCGTCGCGCCGCCGTTCAGGCGACATCGGCGGCATGGTCATGCGTCGGGCGGGCGAGTTGTTCGTAAAGCGCGATATAGCGCGCGACGGTCCGGTCGAGCGAGAAGCGTGTCCGCGCCGCGGCACGGCAGGCTTCCGGGTCGAGCGATCCCGCCGCCGCGATCGCGTCGGCCATCTCCGCCGCGTCGCTCACCAGGAACCCGGTCCTGCCGTGCTCGACGATGTCGGGCAGCGCGCCGGCCGGGAACGCGACGACCGGCGTGCCGCTGGCCAGCGCCTCCATCGCGACCAGCGAACTGGTCTCCGGCGCGAGGCTCGGGACGAGGAGGCAGCGCGCCGCCGCGAGCAGCCGCCGCTTCCGCGCGAAGCCGACCGGGCCGAGGAACCGGCGCTGCGCGTCGAGGCGCGGCCGGATCTCGGCGTCGAAATAGGCCTCGTGCGCGGCGTACGGGTAGACTTGGCCGGCGAGCAGCAGCGGCGCGCCCGCGCGCTTCGCCGCGTCGAGCGCATGGTGGAAACCCTTCTCCGGGCAGATCCGGCCGAGCGCCAGCGCGAAGCGCCGCCGCTTCGCATGCTGTCCCGCCGACGCGAAGGCGTCGACATCGACGCCGTTCTCGATCGTCGGCAGCAGCGCGACGCCCGGCGGGCAGGCGCGGCGCTGCGATTCCGACACGCAATGCAGGTAGGTGCGCGGCCGCGCCGGCCGCAGCGCCTCCGCCGGGTACCAGGACGGCGGCAGGTGCAGCGTCGCCAAGGCCGGCGGCCCCGGCGGCGGCAGATAGGCGTGGAAGTCGACGCCGTGCAGATGGATGAGGTCTATCGCCGACTCGCGCGCGAGCGCCGCCTTGATCGCCGCGCAATGATCGGCGGCGGCGCGGCGCTTGGCGTCATCGTCGAGCGGCCCGTCAATGCGCGGCGTCGCGATCAGCGCGCCGGCGACCGCCGAGCCTTCGCAGGCGACGACGAGCGACCGGTGCCCCGCTTGCGTCAGCGCCGCGTCGAGCCGCGCCAGCACCTGCTCCGCGCCGCCGACCGCGTCGGGCGACACCGGCGCGAGCGGGTAGGCGACGCTGAGGATGGTGAGGGGGCGCCGATGTAGCCGCCGCTCTCCCTCCCCCGCCCGCGGGGGAGGGGCGGGGTGGGGGCTCCCGCGATCTGCCGGGAGCACATCGAAACTCGATGTCGCGTGAACCGGCCCCCATCCCGACCTTCCCCCGCAGGCGGGGGAAGGGGCTGGGAAATGCCCAGGCAGGCTGCCGCGAAGAGAAGGTGGAGCAAGCGCCTCGACCGCCTCTTTCGCCAGCGCCCGCCACCGCTCGCCGGTCATTCCTCCCCATCCGAACCGCTCGTAGAACAGCGTTCCCGCATGCGGCGGAGCGGTGAAGTCGTAGGCGGGGGCGGGGCGGAAGCGTTCGATGCCGGTCGGGAAGTATTGCAGCGTTCCCTGCTGCGTCGTGAAGCAGGCGAGGAGGCGGCGCTTGAGGTCCTGTTCCGCCGCCGTCAGCGGGAGCGCGACCTCTCCGCCGCCGTCGGCGTTGTCGAGGAATTCCAGCGGCGCGATCGACCCGTTCCGATCGTGGTAGGACGCCATCTCGACGATGGCGGGAGCGGCCGCCGGGCCGAGCAGCTCCCGGCAGGCGGCATGGACGATGAAGCATGCGGCGTCGTGGTCGGGATGACCCCCCTCGTACGGATGAGTCACGATGATGTCTGGCGCGCCGCGGTCGCGGAGCAGCGCGGCGAGCCGGCGGGCGAGTCCGGCGAGGTCGAGCGACGCTTCCTGATCCACCGCGCCGAGCATCGCGAGATCGGCGGATGCCCCAGCCGTTCGCAGGGCCGCTTCCAGCTCCCGGCGGCGCAGCGCCGCGTAGTCCTCACGGGTCGCGCAGCCGGCGCGGCTTGCGTCCGTCATGTCGCGCGGTGCGCCGTCGGTGACGTGGATCAGCAACAGGCCATTGCCGAGGAGCGGCAGCCGCGTACCGAGCCCCAGCACCTCGTCGTCCGGGTGCGCGGCGACGACTGCGACGCTGAACTCGGCGAGCCGCGCCCGGTTGCCGTCGCGCAGCGCGTCGATGAAGCCGGCGGCGGCGGTCACTTCCCCGCGACGGCGGCCGCGAGCGTTTGTTCGCGGCGGCTGCTTTGCATCGTCTCGGCGATCGCCGGCCGCACGCCCGCGGCGTACCGCCTGACCATCATCGCGCACCACTCCGCGAACTCCTCGTTCGATTGCGGCGGGCTCGTGTAGTGCGGCGCGATCCCGCGATGCTCCGGGGTGAAGCAGAAGCACACGGTGACGTCGAACGACTCCAGCGCCTTCATCTGGCGGTCGAACCACGCCTCGGCGTTCGGCCGGAACCAGTCCGCCCAGGAGAGTCCGGTACGCAGGTAGGTGACGCCGAGATCCTTCATCCAGCGCACCGCGTCGTCGAGCCGGTGGTCCTCGAAATGGAACCACTGGCAGAAGCCGATCTCCGGCGTGTAGTCCGCGAAGTGCTTCAACGCGAGCTTCGGCGTCCCGTCCTCGCGCAGCAGCCCCATGTAGAAATGCCGGTAGTAGGACGAGCCCTCGGCCTCGCGGTGCCGGGTCGTCGCCGGCCATGCGCGCGGCAGGTCGTAGAGGCTGTACCAGTGGATGCGCGGCGAGCGGCCGATCAGCAGCTCGGCGGTCCGCTTCAGCCCGAACTCCTGCACCTCCTCGGCGCCGAAGGTCGAGATTCCGACCTCGGTGACCCAGACCGGCAGGTCGGTGACGCCCTCGATCTCCTTCAGCTTCGCCGGCCACTCCTGGAGCTGCCAGTGGTTCCAGTCCAACGGGAAGCCGTGCACCGCGACCGCGTCGACATGGTCGAGCGCGCCGCGGCCCTTCAGGTTGAGGATGAAGTTCGGGTCGATCGGCGAGATGCCGCCGAGGACGCGCGGCAGATACGGGTTCTCGGCCGCGATCGCCTGTCCCGTGACGCGCACCAGATCGGCGAACATCGACCAGTCCGGGTCGATCTCCGGGTCCCAGTGCGACTTGTTGTTGGGCTCGTTCCAGATCTTCACCGCTTCGATCATGTGCTGCTCTTCCGTTCCGTGCGTTCAGCCGACGCTCTCGGCGAGCGGGCGCGCGGGGTAAACGGCGCGCGGCCACGAATCCGCGATCTCGACGCGGCGGCAGAGGAAGACTTCCTCCTCCGGGTGCTGGAGGATCTGGAACCCGGCGCTGCGCAGCATCGCTGCGGCCCCGGCGCGGTTCGGCACCCACCAGTTCGTCTCGTCGCCCGCGTATTTCTTCTCGATGAAGGACATCTGCGGGAAACCGGGCTGCTCGAAGATGTCCGTCGTCCAGAACGGGTAGTCCTCGTCCAGCGCCTGCACCTCGGCGCTGCCGCGCTGCATCGACTGGAACAGCAGCAGGTCCTTGGCGACGTGCTCGTGGATGAGGTCGAGCGCCAGCAGCGGGTGGCGGAGGTGGTAGAACACCCCCATGAAGATCACGAGGTCGAACGTCTCGCCCAGCGCGGCGACGTCGTAAACCTCCAGCCGGCGGAACTCGATATCGAGGCCGCTCACCTCGGCGGCGAAGCGGGCCTGCGCGAGATAACCCTCGTCATGGTCGATGCCGACGACGCGCGCGGCACCCCGCCGCTTCATCTCCAGCGCGTAGAAGCCGCCGTTGCAGCCGATGTCGAGGACGGTCTTGCCGGTCAGGTCGTCCGGCACCGCGTCGCGGAAGCGCTGCCATTTCACGGCGGGATAGTCGCCGAGGAAATGGTCGGGCGCGGTGCGGACGCCGTGACCCAGATCGAGGTTGTGGAACCACGGGCCGAGCGCCGCCGCGCGCTCGCGGATCTCGTCCGCGCTCAGAACCGGGGGCGTCGGCGGCGGCGCCGTCAGCACGTCGTCAGGCATCCGTCTCCTCCAGGTCAGGTGCGTGCGTTCCATCGTCGTCGTCGTGCGGCGGCGGGTTCCGCGACAGGACGCGGATCGCCTCGCGGTAGCCGTGCAGTGTTCCGACATCGACATAGGCGGTGCCGGCGCGCACGCCGACGGCGACGCCGCCGCGCGCGATGTATTCGTTGACCAGCGTGCCGATGTATTCGTCGCTGCGCTCCCGCTCCAGCCAGAGCCGGTGCAGCGCGTGCAGCGTCGCGCCGGGCATCCTGAACGCGCCCCAGATCCAGGAGGAGCGCGCCTGGCGGCTCTTCACCTGGATCTCCTCGACCCGCCCGCCGTCGCCGGTCACGACCGCGTCGAAGAACTCCGGCCGCTCGACCGGGAACAGCAGGAACGAGAGCACGTCGTCGGGGAGCGTGCAGAACCCGTCTTCGGGGAACCAGATCGTATCGGGCAGGCCGATGATGACCGGCTCGTCCGGGTGGATCAGCGGCACCGCGCGGAAGATCGCGTCGCACAGCCCGCCGGGCTGCGGCTGCACGACGAACGAGGTCGTCGCGCCGCCGATGCCGCCGCCGTAATATTGGAGGATGTCCGACTTTCCGGGGGCGATGACGAAGCAGATCTTGTCGGCGCCGCAGCGGAGCATCCGGTCGACGAGATATTCGCTGACCGCCTTCGGCCGCTCGGTCTTGCCGTCGAAGCGGCTGCCGACCGGCAGCAGCTCCTTCGAGAAGGCGAGCGGCTGGATGCGCGTGCCGCTCCCGGCGGCGGGTATGATCCCCCACATCCCGATCGGCCTCCTCAGCCGGTTGTCTGGGTGATGGCGGCGGCGGCGGTCGCGGCTGCCGTCGCCGGACGAACGGCGCCGGCCCGCGGCGCGCTGCTGCCGCTCATGGCGTCCTGGAGATCGGCTTCGAGTCCCGCCGCCCGCTGCGCCGCGGTATGTTCGGCGAGCGTCCGCTCGCGGGCGGCCTGCGCGATGCGCGCCAGCTCGGCGTCGCTCAGCTCCAGCGCCGCCGTCGCGTCTTCGGTCGTGCGTCCGACCAGCATCTCGCTGCCCGGCGCGAAGAACGCGTCGAGCCCGTCCCAGCAGTCCGTCAGGATCGGCACGCCGCAGGCTGCGGCCTCGAACAGCCGTCCCGACGGGCAGTAGCCCATCTCGGCCATCGCCCGGCGCGTCACGTTGAGGGTGAGGCGCGAGGAGCAGAAGAAAGCCGGATGCGCCGACGGCGGCATGTGGCGCTTGAAGAAGATGTTCGGCGTCCACGGGAAGTCCGCCGGGTACTGCGCGCCGCCGATCAGGAACCGCCGCTCCGGCAGCCGTCGCGCCGGCTCGATGAACAGCGCCTCCAGCGCCGCCTGCCGATCCTCGGCGTAGGTCCCGAGATAGGAGAGGTCGCAGCGGTACTCGTCTTCCGGCGGCACCGGCCGGTGCACCTCAGGGTCGACATGGCCATAGAGCGGCGCCACCCGGCGGGCGCCCAGGCGGGTCTTCAGCTCGTCGAGCGCGGCCCCGCCGGTGTAGCTCAGCACGAGGTCGAAATCCCTGAGCCCGCGCGGCCCGATATAGCCGGTCTCGCCGCCGTCGCGCAGCCGCGCCAGCGTCACCGGCGTGTCGAGATCGTAGAAGCATTTGAGCCGCGCCGGCGAGTCGAGGATCAGCTCGGTCGCGGCGATCCCGTCGGGGCAGTAGGACGTTACCATCGCGACGTCGGCGTCCGCGAGGTGCCGCCGCGCCGCCCCGTGCCGCAGCGCGTCCCAGTCGTCGTAGAGCACGAGGTCGCCGCCGGGCAGCTCGGCCATGTCCCGGTTGTGCGCGTAATAGGAAACGTCGCGCTCGAAGAAGGCGATGCGATGGCCGCGCCGACGCAGCGCGGCGCAGAGGCCGCGCCACAGCGTCGCGTGCCCGTTCCCCCAGGACGAGCTGATGGTCAGCCCGAAGATCGCGAACTTCATCGGCCGGCCGGTCTCCGCCCGGTCTGTGCCCCGCCGGTCTGTGCCCCGGTCTGTGCATCGTCGCGGGAACCGCTTGTTTCGGTCGGTCGGCGCATCGCTCTCCGCAACGTTCATTGCAGCTACGGTAGATCGGGAACAGGCGAACTTGCCGCGGGGTTCCTCCGGGACCGCGGGCTGAATCCTCAGTCCCGGTCGCCTTGCGGTTCCTGCCGGAAACCCTTGGCGATCAGGCAGTCGCGCAGCAGCACCTGCTGCCGCATCGTGAGCCGGCTCTGCGCTGCATCGCGCTCCAGCCGGCGCTGCGCGTCGTCGCGCCCGAACGCGTCGAAGCCGTAGCGCGGCTGGACGTCCGGAATCGCCTGCATCGGGGATCCCGACGGGATCGAGCCGGGATCGAAGCCGAGCCCGGCGAATTCGGCGCGGATGCGGCGCGAGGCGTCGTCCTGGCAGGCTTCGTAGTCGTGTCGGTTGGCCGCGAAGTCGGCTTCGGGGCGCACCCATTCCATGCCCGGCCCGCACGCCGCGAGTGCGAGGAGGGGCGACAGGGCAAGGAAGAGGAAGCGCATGACCGGTCGGTGCTGCATCTCTTGAACGAACACGGCGCGGCGCGGACCGCTCCGCTCCGTTCGGCGGTGCCGTTTCGCGTCCGCCGTCGTTGCTCCCTGTGACGGGCATCGGACGAAGAGAGGCGCAGGTGGTGGAGAAGAAGCGGGCGGTGATCTTCGACATGGACGGAACGCTGATCGACTCGGTCGACCAGCATGCGCGATCGTGGCAGGAGACGTTCCGGCATTTCGGGATCGACGTCCCGTTCGAGGCGGTGCGCGGCCAGATCGGCAAGGGCGGCGACCAGCTCATGCCGGTCTTCGTCGACCGCGACACGCTGGAGCGGCGCGGCAAGGAGATCGAGAGCTTCCGCATGGATCTCTTCAAGCGGAAGTACCTGCCGACGGTGAAGCCGTTCCCCGGCGTCCGCGACCTGTTCGAGCGGCTGAAGGCGGACGGCATCGCGATCGCGCTGGCGTCGTCGGCGAAACCGGAAGAGCTTCAGACCTACAAGGAGATCGTCGGCATCGCCGACCTGCTCGACACCGAGACCTCTTCGGGCGATGCCAAGAAATCGAAGCCACACCCGGACATTTTCCAGGCGGCGCTCGACCGGCTGCCCGGCATCGACCGGAACGACATCGTCGTGGTCGGCGACTCCCCCTACGACGCCGAAGCCGCCGGCAAGATCGGGCTCAAGACGGTCGGCGTCCTCTGCGGCGGCTTCCCCGAGGCCGAGCTGCGCCGCGCCGGCTGCATCGAGATCTACCGCGACCCGGAGGATCTGTTGCGGCGCTACGCGGACTCGCCGCTCGCGGCACCGGCGTCGGTGGGGTAGGGCATATTATCGGCGGTTGCAGCGGCTGCGTGCGGACAACCCGGACAGCGGTGGACGCAACCGGCGGTTAGTCGCATAACCGGTGGTCAGGATTTTCGGCGCTTTTAGGCTGGCTTGACGCCCGCGGCGAGGCCGATGGAGGTCGTGGAGCCGGTCCTTGCAACGTCGGATCGCACCGTCAGCCTCCGCAGGCCGGTCGGCCGCAGGGTCTGTTTCGGTGACGTACTGCTCGATCGACCTCTCTGATTCTTACCCGCCGCCACGCTCATCGTGTTACATAGGGCGTACCCTATGTCACGCTACGGGCGGGATGCTTCATTCGCTGAAAACGATCCTGTTGGTCGAGGACGATGAAGGGGCCGCCTACGATGCGGCCCGGACGCTAACGGCGGCCGGCTACACTGTCACGATCGCGCCGGACTACCGGGAGGCGCTGCGCGTGCTCGAGAGCACGGACATCGTGCATCTTCTCCTCACCGACATCCGCTTGCCCGGCATACACGGCTTTGCGCTGGGGCGCATGGCTCGCAATCGCCGCCGCGCCCTGAAGATCCTGTACGTAACCGCGTTTCCCGATCTTCCCCAGCACGAAATCGACACCGCCCTGGGAAAGATCCTCTACAAGCCCATCGCACCCGACGCGCTCGTCGCCGAGGTGAAGGCGGCTCTCGACAACGGCTGATGCACTGCCGCCGGGGCTTCCCCGAACAGGGGCGATCGAGACGAGGTCGCCCCAGCCAACCCGCCCCTCGTGATCCCCTTCCGGCCCGTGACCTGTCCGAGGCGGCAAGCCAAAGTCCGCGGGCCGCTGAGCTGAATCGTGGGTGGTGACCTTGGCTGGAGTCAGCATGGAGACTTACGCCGGCGAACGATGCCGTGCCTTTCTCTCGACCGCTCCTGCGGGACGTGGCGAGAAGCGCCTCGCGCTTGCTGTCGTGCTCGTCTCGGTCATCGTCTTCGCGATGGCGGCGCCCTTTGCCCGGTCGCCGCTGGCGCCGGTGCCCGCGTTCATCCCGGCCTACGAAGCGGCGCTGGCGATCAATGACCTGATCACCGCCGTCCTGCTGTTCGGGCAGTTCGCGCAGCTACGATCGCGGGCGCTTCTGGCGCTCGCCGCCGGATACCTGTTCGACGCGGCCCTCATCGTGCCGCACGCCTTGACGTTCCCCGGCGTCTTTTCGCCTGGC